>NZ_JABAIW010000020.1:0-77197 GCF_014231265.1 Clostridium sp. DJ247
AAATGGTATTTAGATAATCAAGAGTGGATGAAGAATGTAACCTCTGGGGATTATCAGAAATATTATGAGAAAATGTATAAATAATAATTTAGTAAAATATCGAGTATAAGGAGAAAGATATGGTATCTATTATTATACCTACTTATAATAGAGCAAGCACATTGAAGAGATGTATTGAAAGTTTATTAGATCAAACATATTCAGACTTTGAAATAATAATAATAGATGATAACTCAAGCGATAACTCAGAAGCAATAATAAAAAATATAGGTGATCCAAGAATAAAATATTTAAGGCATGGAAAAAATTTAGGAGCTAATGCAGCTAGAAATACAGGAATAAAACATGCAGTTGGTGAATTAATTGCATTTCAAGATAGCGATGATGAATGGTTTAACAATAAGCTTGAGATACAGATAAAAGAACTAAAAGAAAGTGGAGCTGATATTGTAGCAAGTTCATTCATTAGATACATGGAAGGAAAAAGAACGGTTCTCCCAAAAGAAAATATTAATGATGAAGAATTAAGCAAGAGACTATTATATAAGAATTATATTAGTACTCAAACTATTTTAGGTAAAGCTAATTGCTTTAAAGATAATGAATTTGATAAGAAGTTGCCTAGATTTCAAGATTGGGAGCTAATGATAAGATTATCACGCCAATATAGAATACATTTTATAAAACAACCTTTAGTAAATGTTTATGTACAAAAAGATAGTATTACAAAGCAACCGCAGAAAGCTATTGATGCAATAAATATAATAATGAAAAAACATAAAGAAATTATAAATGAAGATAATAGAGCTTTAGCAGCATTTAGTAGTTTATTAGGAGATATTTATTTGCAAATGAGGGATTTCAGTAAGTGCTATTATTATGAATCACTTAAATATAATAAAATAAATTATAAAACTTATATAAGATTGATTATCTATATAATAAAAAAGATACAATTTAATATTAGCAGTGTGAAATTATAGAACATTAAAGAGGAGTAGGTAAATTGATTAAAATTTGTTTTATTATGAATAATATATTTACTTTAGGCGGAGTTCAAAGAGTTGTATCTGTATTAGCTAATGAGTTAAGTAAAGAACATGAAATAGATATATTATGTATTTCAAAGGAGAATAAAACTAATCGTGCTTTATATAATTTAGATGCAAAAATAAATGTAGAGTTTAACTATAAATTGAACAAAACAAATATATTAAGCAAGGTTTTAGGAAAAATAGTAAAAGATATTAATAAAAAGACTGGAATATTGAACAAAGAGAAATATTATGAAAAATTAAATAGTATCTATTTTCCAGATAAGGTAAAGAAAAACTTTACTAAATATTTAAATGATAAACAATATGATATAGTTATAGGGGTTGAAGGATTATTTAGTATCTTATTAGGCTCTATTAAAGAAAATTTAAATTCAAAAGTTTTAGGTTGGCAACATAATTCTTATGATGCATATTTAAGAAATACTAATAGATATTTTTGGAATTTAGATATATTATTTGATAAGTACATAACACGACTTGATAAGTATATAGTACTAACTGATAATGATAAAATTACATTTAAAAAAGAAAAAAATATAGAGTGTGATGTAATATATAATCCACTTAGTTTTGAATCTAATGAAAAATCTACTTGTAGCAAAAAAAATATTTTGTTTGTTGGAAGATTAGTAGAACAGCAAAAAGGATTAGATTTACTTATACAAGCATTTAACAAAGTTTGTTTAAAAAATAAAGATTGGATATTAAAGATAGTTGGAGATGGATCTGATAAAGAAAAATTAGAACAATTAATTGAAGGTTTAAAATTAACTGAAAGAGTTAAGATTGAACCACCTACAAATAATATAAAAGAATATTATTTAGACTCTTCAATATTTGTTTCTTCATCAAGATGGGAGGGGTTTGGACTGGTAATAACTGAAGCTATGGAGTGTGGGCTGCCAGTAGTTGCATTTGCTAATTCGGGTCCAAGAGAAATAATAACTAAGAATTATGAAAATGGAATATTAGTGCCCTGTGAAGATGTTGATTCATTAGCTAATGCAATACTTGATTTAATAAATAATGAAGAAAAAAGAAAAAAAATATCTAAGTTAGCTATAGAAAGAGCAAAGGATTTTTCATTAAGCAAAATATCTAAGACGTGGAATGATATTTTTAATGCACTAATTTAAAATATTAGTATTGGAGATATAGAATGAATATAAAAGCTTCTATAGTATTAGTTATAATAACTATCATTATGTTTATTTTAAATAATTCAAATTATTTGAAAAATAAGAAATATATAAATGTAATAATATTACTATTTTCAACATGTTTAGCCATATCAGTTAAGATTGATTATAATCAATATATAATCGGAAAAAATGAATATGTACATATACCATTAGCGTTATTTTTAATTGGGATAATAGCTATTTTTACTATTAATCATAATACAAAAAAAATAGGCTTAGATAATATTCTTATGATAATTTTCTTAATTACTATTTTTATATCTTATGGAAGTAATCAAATATATGATGTAGTTAGTTTTTGGACAATTGTTTCAACTTATTTAAGTATTTTTTTTATTGGATTCATATTTAAAAATATTCAAGAGTATGAATATTACAATATAACCAATTTCTTTAGTTATATTGCAATTTTTAATGGGATATTAGGAATAGCACAGTTTATAACAAATAGGAAATTGTTATTTGGACAATTTAATGATAATATTTACTACTTGCAAGGAAGTGAACTTGTAAAAAGAGTGGTTGGAATAGCTGGTACAAATAATGCTGGAGGAAATTTAGGATGTATATTATTTGCAGTAGTATTTTTTAATTATTTGAAAAGAAAAAATACTGTGAATCTAACGGCACTTATACTTACTTCTATTTTTTCAATATTAACATTAACTAGAATAGGATATTTGGGAATAATTATTGTATTATTTGTTAATTTTATAATGTCTAAATGGAATTCAATGAGTAATATAGTAAAGAAAATGTTGATAATTGCTATGTGTGCAATAATAGTAGTAATAATAATAGTTACTTTTGGTGATAAAATTAACTATATACTTTTTGAACAGAGAGGTAATACTCAAGATTCTAGAAAAATTCAATTTGATTTTATATTTAATAACATTATGAAATATGTTGGCTTTTTCGGTGGAATTGGAGCAGGGCAATACAAATATTATGCATACTATTTTATTGGCTATAATGACATAGATATACATTCTGAATATTTAAATATTATGGTGGAAAATGGGGTATTAATGTTCATATTATTTATTGTTCTAAATATATATTTGCTAGTACATGCATTTAAAAAATGTGATGATAAAATTGAGCAAGCATTTATAGTAGGATTGTTTTTAGCAAATTTAGTCTGTTCTAATTTTAATCCTAATCAATACTACATAATAAATAATTTATTATATTATTTACTAATATATTGTTTTGTTTATAAGAAGAAATCAAATCTTAAATATAAACTTAATCTTTCAATGGAATCAAGTTTGTAATTGTAATAGTAGATAAATTTAATATAAACAATTTTAGGAATCTGGGGGTGATTTATTGATTAAAGTAAGTATAGTAATACCTATATACAATGCAGAAACTTATTTAAAAAAGTGTTTAGATAGTGTAATTGGGCAAACACTTCGAGAAATAGAAATTATATTAGTTAATGATGGATCTTCTGATAATAGTATAAATATATGTAAGGAATACTCTAAAAATGACAAAAGAATTAAAATAATAGATAAAAAGAACGAAGGAGTTTCTAAGGCAAGAAACACAGGTATTCTATATGCTAAGGGAGAGTATATATCATTTATAGATTCAGATGATTGGATAGAACATAATATGATTGAAGAACTCTATAACTCGGTAACAGCAAATAATGCAGAATTTTGTATGTGTAACTATGTTAAAGAAAATGACGGTAAAAGTCTATGCATAGATTCTAGTATACATAAAAAAGTTTTGGAAGGAAAGGATATAAAAAATTACTTACTGCTTCCACTAATAGAAAGAGAAAATAATGAAAATCAACACATTTTGGGAGACTTTAGGTCACCTTGGAGCAAACTTTTTAAAAGAGATATAATAGAAAAGTATAATATAAAATTTGAAAAAGATTTAATTATAGGAGAAGATTTTATATTTAATCTAGAGTTTCTAATTCATACAAATAAAGCCGTTATAAATCAAGGATTTTATTATCATTATTTGATTAATACTAATTCTGCAACTATGAGGTATAAAAAAGATTGTTGGAAATCAATCTATAGAAATATCATTTTATATTTAGAAGATTTTTTAAAAAATAATAGTTTATATTTAGAAGCTAAAGATAAAGTAAGTAAGTTAATTGTAAAATATTTTTTAATTTCCATAATGAATGAAGGGAGAAAGGATAACCTTAAAAGAAGAGTGGAAAAAATAAATACTATTAGAGAGATGTGTGAAGACAAAATTATTATGAATTCTCTTAAAAGTGTTGATTTAAATTTATATGGAAAAAGAAATAATCTTATTTTATTTTTAGCAAAGTATAAACTTTCATATTTAATTTACATAATAATATGATATTTATCTAGAAATAAACAAGGAAATATATGAAAAAAACACAGCATATGTTTACAGTTATAAAAATTGTAAAAAGTAGGTAAAACAATCTATTGTAGGGAGTAGAATATGGGGTACAAAGATTTAATTTACACACTATATTGTGATTTCTATAGACAAACAGGACAAGAGCTTACAACAATAAAAGTATTTAAGTATATATTTTCAGTTTCTGTGGAACCAGGATTTAAATATATATTTTTAATGAGAATATGCAAATATTTTCACATGAAGAAAAAAAATATTATAGAAAAAATATTATTTAAAATTTTAAAATTTAGATTTAGAAAATTACAGTATAAATATGGCATAGATATACCTTATGTTACTGAAATAAAAGAAGGTTTTCTTATTAGTCATTTTACAGGAATATTTGTAAATAGTCATGTGAAAATAGGTAAAAACTGTTCAATTTTGCAAGGGGTAACCATAGGAAATAATTTATATAAAGGTAGGGAAAGTTTGGCTGTAATAGGCGATAATGTTTTTATTGGTGCGGGAGCTAAAATTATTGGTCCAGTAACTATAGGTGATAATGTAACAATAGGAGCAAATACAGTAGTAACTAAGGATATACCAGATAATAGTGTTGTTGCTGGAAACCCAGCACAAATAGTGTCTAGAAAAAAATCAGTTGATATAAATAGAAACTATAAGGTGAGAAATGAGTTTTTGCTTCACTAGAAATCAATTTATAGAAATACAATATAATACTATTACTTTAAATTAGATATATTGTGGAGGGAGTTAATGAGTAAAATAAGTATAATAGTTCCTATATATAATGTAGAAAAATATCTTGAAAAATGTCTTAAGTCAATATTAGGACAAACCTTTAAAGATTTTGAATTAATATTAGTTAACGATGGCTCACCTGATAACTGCGGATGTATATGCGATATATATTCAAAACTTGATTCTAGAATTAGAGTTATACATAAAGAAAATGGAGGGTTAAGTTCTGCAAGAAATGCAGGGATAGATCTGGCAACTGGAGAGTATATTGGATTTGTAGACAGTGATGATTGGATAGATGTAAATATGTATGAGAGTTTATATTCTATAGCAAAAGAAACTGATGCTGATATAGTTCAATGTAGATTTAAAGAGTCATATGATGAAGAAATAAATAATATAAAGAATAACACTAATAAATTTAAATGGGTGGACAAGTTTGATGCTTTAAATAATCTTATTGCTTATGGTGAAACGCATGTTCAAATGGTAGTAGCCTGGAATAAACTATATAAGAAAAATTTATTTAATGGAATTAGATTTCCAAATGGTAAGATACATGAAGATGAATTTACAACATATAAACTTTTGTATAAATCAAATAAAATAGCTCTAACAGAAGATGAGTTATATTATTATAGACAAACGCCTAATAGTATAATGAATGCTAAGTTTAATAAGAAGCGTTTGGATTATTTAGAAGCCTTAAAGGAAACTCTAAGTTTTTTTAAGGAAGTAAATAATCAACATTTATATGATATGACTACAATTAGATATGTTGATAGCTTAAAGAAATATTATTTTAAATGCAAAGAACTGCTTGAAGATAACGAACAAGCTTTGAGAAAAATTAAAAATAACTATAATAAAATTTTTAAAGAATATATATGTAATAGTAGTTTTGGGGTTAAAAACAGGTTAGGAGAAATATTATTTTTTATAAATCCGAAGGTTTATAAAATTCTGCAAAGCTTAAGAGGAAAAGAAACATATTAAATATATAACATTAGGAGTAAGTAAGGTGAAAAATAAACAATTAGCAATAAATATGATAGCTAATATCTTTGCATTTATTGTGAATATAGGTATTAACTTCTTTTTTACACCATATTTAATTAGAACTATAGGAAAGGAAGCTTACAGCTTTTTTCCACTAGCAAATAACTTTATAGGATACGTAAACATAATTGCAGTTGCGTTAAATTCTATGGCAAGTAGATTTATAACCATTAAAATTCATGATAATGATGACGAAGGAGCAAATCGTTATTTTAACTCTGTATTAATGAGTAACACAGTTCTTGCATTAATACTGACATTACCATCAATGCTTTTTGTACTATTTATAAATAGAATTCTACAAGTTCCCATTGAAATATTAAGAGATGTACAATTCTTATTTGGATTTGTATTTTTAGGAATGATATTAAGCATCTTAACATCAGTTTTTGGAGTTGCAACATTTGCTAAAAATAGATTAGATTTGTCTTCTAAAAGAAGCATTGAGTCAAATTTTATTAGAGTTATAAGTTTAATCCTGATGTTTAGTTTGCTCAGTCCTAGTGTTGCATATATTGGTATAGCAAATTTTATAGTCATTATATTTATATTAATTACTAATATATACTATACCAAGAATTTATTACCTGAAGTTGCAGTAGATAAGAAATATTTTGATTTTAGGGCAGTTAAGGAATTGCTTTCATCTGGAGTATGGAACTCAGTAAATCAGTTAAGTGTTGTGTTATTAACTGGATTAGATTTACTAATAGCAAATATTTTTATAGGGGTAACAGCAGCAGGAGAATATTCTATAGTTAAAACTGTTCCTAATTTTATTCAACAATTAGTGGGAATGTTAGTAGGAGTTTTTATTCCACAGTTTACAATATTATATGCACAAAAAAAACACGAAGAGCTTTTAGATAATATTAATAAGTCAATTAAATTTATGGGTTTAATTATAACAATACCTATAGCTTTCCTAATTATATTTGGAGATACTTTCTTTAGTTTATGGGTTCCAGGAGAAAATTCCAGTAAATTATATTTGTTGTCAAATTTAACTATTATTCCAATGATAGTTACTGGTAGTATTAATACTATATTTAACGTCTATACAGTAACTAATAAATTAAGAATTCCAGCTTTAGTTCTACTTACAACTGGAATTATAAATACAGCTGTAGTTTTTATACTCCTTAAAATAACTAATTTAGGAATTTTAGCAATTCCAATAACTTCATTTATTATAGGATTATTGAGAAACTTGATTTTTACTCCAATATATGCTGCAAGATGTCTAGAAGTAAAGTGGAATACATTTTATAAAGCTATAGCTAGAGGTTGTATTTGTGCATTAACAATGACGGTGTGTTGCTATATTTTCAAGTATAGTTTTGCCATAAATTCATGGATTATGCTTTTAGTAATAGGTGGTATATGTTCGATAATTTCTTTAATTATTAATATGTTTATTGTATTTAAAAAAGAAGATAGAAATGAAATTATGAAAAATATCTTCATATTATTACATATAAAGAAAAGTAAAATTAAAAATTAATAAGAATATATAAGTTATGGTTATACACTAGTATAGAATTAATTTAATCATAAAAAATGGAGGGAATAAGTTTGGGATTAAAAGAAAAGATAAAAACCATAGTTAACATTATATCTGGCATAAGAAAAATAAATAAATATAAAGAATATAAGCATCAAAAAAAGATTATATATTTATTGTTACCTTTACATGGAAATATGGGAGATCAAGCTATTGCATATGCAACTTTAAAATTTTATCAAGAACAATTTCCAGATTATAAGATTATAGAATTCCCTAGAGATAGTATATATTCAGAATATTTTGCTATAAAAAATTGTTTAAATAAAGATGATATTATTGTTTTACATGGTGGTGGTAACATGGGTAATCTATATATACAAGAGGAGAAGCCACGACGTTTTATTATAAATAATTTCAGAGATAACATAATAATATCTATGACTCAAACAATAAGCTTTACAAATGATGAATTTGGTAGAAAAGAAAAAGAAAAAACTCAAAAAATTTATAATAAAAATAAAAAATTAATTTTATTAGCTAGAGAAGATACTTCATATAATGAAATGACTAAATTATTTAGTGCAAATGTAATTAAGGTTCCTGATATAGTATTTTACCTTGCAGATACAATGGATAGTGATAAAAATAGAACTCTTATTACTACATGTTTAAGAAACGATAAAGAATCTATTTGGAAAAATAAAAAAGATAAATTTATAGGAAGATTGAAAGACGAATATAATGATGTATTTATCTATGATACTGTGATAAATAGACAAGTTACAGTTAAATCTAGGATACCTGAGTTAAGTACTATGTGGGATAAGTTTAAAAAGTCAAAAGTAGTAGTAACAGATAGATTACATGGGATGATATTTTGTGTAATTACTAAAACGCCATGTATAGCGTTAAAATCTCTAGATCATAAAGTAGTAGAAAGTTATAAGTGGATTAAAGATTTAGACTATATAGAATTAGTTGATGATTTAGACTTTGATAAACTAAAACCTATTATTGAGAAATTTAAATCGAAACAAGTTAATAAGAAATTAGGATTTAAATGTAAATATTATAATAAATTGGTTAAAACATTGAAACAAGTATAAAGGGAGAACAGTTTTATGAGTATTTTAGTTTGTGGAGGAGCAGGCTACATAGGAAGTCACATGGTAGCTGAGCTCTTAGAAAAAGGTGAAGATGTTGTAATAATAGACAATTTTCAAAAAGGTCACAGAGATGCCATACTTGGTGGTAAAGTTTATGAAGGAGATTTAAGAGATAAAAAAATATTAGATAAAGTTTTTACTGAAAATAACATAGAAGCAGTTATTGATTTTGCTGCAGATTCTTTAGTAGGTGAAAGTGTAATTGAACCATTAAAATATTTTAATAATAATGTTGGTGGTACTATAAATTTATTAGAAGCAATGAAAGATTATAATGTTAAAAATATAGTCTTTTCATCCACAGCGGCTACCTATGGAGAACCGGATAGAGTACCTATAGAAGAGGGAGATAAAACTTTTCCAACTAATCCTTATGGTGAGTCGAAACTAACAGTAGAGAAAATATTAAAATGGTGTGATAAAGCATATGGAATTAAATATACTGCTTTAAGATATTTCAATGCTGCGGGAGCACACGTAAGCGGTAAAATAGGAGAAGATCATAAACCAGAATCTCACCTAATTCCAATTATACTTCAAGTTGCTTTAGGACAAAGAGATAAAATAATGATTTATGGTGATGATTATAATACAGAAGATGGAACTTGCATAAGAGATTATATACATGTAACTGATTTAGCTAATGCTCATTTGCTTGCAGTAAATAGATTAAAAAACGGTGGACAAAGTATTATTTGTAATCTAGGTAATGGAACTGGATTCTCAGTAAAACAGGTTATAGAAGTATGTAGAAAAGTTACAGGATGTAATATTCAGGCTGAAGTTGCACCGAGAAGAGAAGGTGACCCAGCTATTCTTATTGCTTCAAGTGATAAAGCTATGGAACAATTAGGTTGGAATCCTAAGTATAATTCAATTGAGACTATTATAGAAACGGCGTGGAATTGGCATAAGAATCATCCTTATGGATATGAAAAGTAATCATTTATTAAACTTATTTTATAAATAATAAAAGAGAGGGTGTAATATAATGAAAGTTAAAAAGGCAATAATTCCAGCAGCGGGATTAGGTACAAGGTTTTTACCAGCGACAAAAGCTCAACCAAAAGAAATGCTGCCAATAGTAGACAAACCAACAATTCAATACATAATTGAAGAAGCAGTAGCTTCAGGTATTGAAGAAATACTAATTATAACAGGTAGAAATAAAAGGGCAATAGAAGATCACTTTGATAAATCTGTTGAGCTAGAAGACGAGCTTAAAAACAATGGTAAAGAAAAGTTGCTTGAATTAGTACAGAATATATCTAATATGGTTGATATCCATTATATAAGACAAAAGGAGCCTAAAGGTTTAGGACATGCTATAAGTCGTGCTAAAACCTTCGTAGGAGATGAACCCTTTGCTGTTATGCTAGGTGATGATATAGTTGATAGTAAAGTACCATGTTTAAAACAACTAATAAACTGTTATGATGAATATAAAACCTCCATATTAGGAGTACAGCCTGTTGCTGAAACACAGGTATCTAAGTACGGTATCGTAAAGGGTATGGAAATTGAAGATAAGGTTTATAAGGTGAAGGATTTAATAGAAAAACCTAAGGTAGAAGAGGCACCATCTAATATAGCTATTCTTGGGAGATATATAATAACTCCTAAAATATTTGAAATACTTGAAAAAACTAAACCTGGTAAAGGTGGAGAAATACAGCTAACTGATGCACTAAAGGAGTTAGCAAAACGAGAAGCTATGTATTCATATTGTTTTGAAGGAAAAAGGTATGATGTAGGAGATAAGTTTGGATTTTTACAGGCTAATATAGAATATGCTTTAAAACGTAATGATTTAAGAGAAGATCTCATCGCTTATCTTTCAAATATTAAAGAAACTAAGGATTCTAAAATAGAAGAATTTTATAACAAAGAGACTTTAATAGAAAAAGAAGCTGCATTATCTAAATAAAATATAAGCTTACTTTTGACTAAAAATTAGATGTCAGACATATATGAATTAGGTAAGTAATTATATATACTTAAGATTTAGAATAACTTTAATAAACCTAAATTTACACTATATTAATGTAAATTTAGGTTTTGTTTTCATAATGTCAATTCACCATCTTTAAGTGATATTTTTTACTCATTATATACAATTCATGTGTTCCATTTTAGACTTTGGAGGTATAGTAATTATAATTATGAAGAAAAATCGCTTTAAACTAATTAGTTTACAACTCATCTGTACAGTTCTTTTAATGATATCTTCTGATTTAATTGGAAGCATTAATAATTTTAATTATATCCAAAGTAGTAATGCTAATGTAGTTATTAAAAGTATTAAAGAACATCCAAGAATTATTGCTAGTAAAAATGATTTTAATAATCTAAGAAGAATCATAAATACTGATGATCATGAAAAACTATGGAATAAAAAATTGAAAGTTTCTGCAGACAAAATACTTAGTGATTCAACAGTTAAGTATGAGTTAGAAGATGGTATAAGACTTTTGCCTATAAGTAGACAGGTACTGGAAAGAGTGTATATTTTGGCAATTATGTATAAATTGCATGGAGATAGTAAATATAAAGATAGATTGTGGAAAGAAATTGAAGCGGTAAGTAAATTTAAAGATTTTAATCCTAAACATTTTCTTGATACAGCAGAAATGATTAATGCACTAG
Source organism: Clostridium sp. DJ247 (assembly GCF_014231265.1). NCBI lineage: Bacteria > Bacillati > Bacillota > Clostridia > Eubacteriales > Clostridiaceae > Clostridium > Clostridium sp. DJ247. The sequence goes on from NZ_JABAIW010000020.1 coordinate 11,765, forward strand.
CTATTGCATATGATTGGCTTTACTATGATTGGAATTATAAACAAAAAGAAATCATGAGAAATATGATAATACAAAACGGTTTGAATCCTGCTCTAAAGTTATATATGAGTGACTCTAATGATAGTTGGTGGAAAAATAGTGAAACAAATTGGAATCTTGTTTGTAATGCTGGTGTTGGCGTAGCAGCTTTGGCCATAGCAGAGGAAGAGCCAGTAATGTGTAATACCATTTTAGAATATGTAATAAAATCTACTCCAAATGGTATTAAGGGATATGAACCAGATGGAGCATGGAATGAAGGTACAGATTATTGGCAGTATGGGACCGTATATTTAAGTTTACTACTTTCATCAATGGAAATTGCATTAGGAACAGACTTTAATTTATTAAGTAGTTCAGGATTAAAAAAAACTGGAGACTTTATAATTCAAGCATCTGGACAAGAAAAATATAGTTTTGGATATGGAGATAGTAGTGGAAGGAAAGTTTTAGGACCAGAACTGATGTGGTTAGGTAAAGTATATAATAAGCCTTATTATATATGGAAGAGAACCATAGATGCAGATAGTAGTCCAACACCATTAGATATGTTGTGGTATGCTAGTAAAATTTATAGTAATACTAAGAGAATTGAAATGCCTTTAGATAATTATTTTAGAAGGTCAGAAATAACAACTTTTAGAAGTTCATGGAATAATACAACGGGAATATTTGCAGCAATTAAAGGGTTTAACTTCGAAAACAGAAGCCATACTGATCTTGACACTGGAGATTTTGTAATACAAGCTAATGGTGTACAGTGGGCCGAAGAACTAGGAAGCGATAACTATAATTTATCGGGATATTTTAGTACGAATAAAAATAACTTAAATCGCTGGGATTATTATAGAAAAAGAGCAGAAGGGCAGAATACCATAGTTATAAATCCCAATAAAGGACCTGATCAAAATCCTAATGGAGTAACCAAAGTAATTTCTTTTAAGAGTATGTCAGATAAAGCATTTTCTATAATTGATACTACACAAGCATATAATGATGCAATTAAGACTTTAAGAGGATTAATGATATTTGATAAAAGAACAAAAGTTCTGCTCCAAGACGAAATAGAGCTTAAAGATTTTGGAGATGTTTGGTGGTTTATGCATACCAGTAAGGATATATCCTTAGAAGATAATGGACAGACTGCCGTATTAAGTGATGGAAATAAGAAGCTTTGGATTCATATTATATCTCCAGATAAAAATTTAAGATTTACTGAAACAGCTGCAAAACCTCTTAATTCCTCACCAAATCCAATAGGACAAAGTAAAAATGAGAAAATAAGAAAGCTTGTCATTCATGTAAATCATGTAAAGAAATTAAATATTGCTATAGTATTTGTTACTGAAGATAACAATACTAGAATTAATAATATTCCCAAATTTACACCTTTATATTTATGGGATAAGTAGCAAGCTTAAGATGGCAAGTCTTTCCGAGCTAAGCTAGTATTCGCTAGAGTAATGTTAGATTAAAATAATCGGTATCAAGAAGTATTTAGATAAAAAATGGAGGTGCTTATAGTGGAAGAAGAATTACTTAAAAACATAGAAAAAATAAGAGACTATATGCATGACTTGATAAGCGAAAAAGGCAGTTTAACTGATCTAGAAGTGGTATTAGCAAGCCAAATGCTAGATTGTGAATTGAATAAGTACAATAAGTTGTAACTAGAACTTTAGTATATATAAATAGAATAATTATTATGAAATAGAGTTCAAATTATGAGCTGGATTTTTTCGTATAAAAGGGGGAAATTAAATGGAAATTCCAAGAAAAAAAGCATATCTTAATAATATATCGTTGTTAAGAGTCTTTGCTATTTTAATAGTTGTTTTAGGACATAGTATGATTGTTTATCAATACAAGTGGGGCATTTATACACCAGTTGTTAAATCTAGTTTTTTTAATGCATTAAAAACTTACATTGACACATTTCAAATGCCACTTTTTATATTTATTTCAGGGTATGTATATTATTATTCTAGAAAAGAGTGTGGGAAGTATAATAATTCTATTGAGTTTTTAGTTAGTAAGGTTAAAAGATTATTAGTGCCATATATGTGTATTGCATTAATATATGTATTACCAATTAGAATGTTTACTAGTTATAAAGGTTACTATGGAAATAATGTATTTGAGATAATTTATAAGTATTTTATTACTGGATTGGATGTTGGACACCTATGGTATTTATTAGCCATATTTGAGATATTTATAGTTTTTTATTTATTTGAATCTATAATTAATAAAATAGGTATACCAATTAGTTTTGTTATTATAGCTTGTGCAAATATAATTAGTTTTAAATTTCCAAATATATTTCAAATTTCAAGCTTAATACATTATTTTATGTTTTTTTATTTAGGCTATATTGTTAGGAAGTGTGAACTAATTTTTACTAATAAGTTAAAAGAAAAAAATAAAATATATTTAACTGTAACTTTGTTTATTTTACAGATTCTATTTTTATTTATATATTTGAAATTCCACAATACTAGCATAATTAGCACATTATTTAAAAATATAATTTATTTATTAAGTAATATATCTGGAACGCTTTTTTATTTTTTATTTTTATCATTAATAACTTTTAAGCATAAAAGTTTAAATAGTAATAAAGTTTTAAAATATTTAGATAGAGAGAGTTTTTCAATTTATCTTTTTCATTCCCCACTAATTTACATAATATTAAAGTATACTGCAAATAAAAGTATTTCTCCATTTTTAGTAGTACCATCAATATTTATTATTATTTTATCTGTCTCACTTATTATATCTTATATAATAAATAAGACAAAGGTATTAAGATTTATGATTAGTAATCCAATAAATAAAAAAAACAGTATGAAGATTTAATAGAAGTATATAAGAAGGTAGAAAAAGTATCTGCAATAGATGACAATGTTTTTATTGGAGCAGGTACTAAAATTATTAAGAACTTGGTCTAACCAGGTTCTTTTTAAGTACATCTATAGTATCAACAAGAGTGTTTAAAGATTTGGAATCATTAGCAGTAGCTAGTTCAATAGAATCTAGTCTTTCAGTAAGAGTCTTATTATTCTTGTCTTCAGAGAAATAAATATAAAGCATATAAATGGGGATTTGAATATAGAGCTTAGAAATAAATATAAAGACAAAGTAAGATAGGCTGAGCGAGTAACGGAGGTACTATTCCAGTAAGGAGTAGTACCTTTTTAGTTAACTCTAGGTGCTTGTTTTTATTATGAAATTATATTATCTAACATATTTTTTCATCTATTTAGAAAATATTCAAAATTTTATCAAAGATAATTGAAATTTTATGTTAAATGTTGTATAATTTAATTATAATTAGAAAATAATTATAAGTTTATAATAGTTAAAACTTTATAGTAGTTTATACTATAAAATATTCATATAAAAAATGGGGGTGCTTATAGTGAAAGAAGAATTAATTAAAAAAATAGACAGAGTACGAGACTATATGCATGACTTGATAAGCAAAAAGGACAGTTTAACTGATCCAGAAGTGGTATTAGCAAGCCAAATGCTAGATTATGAATTGAATGAGTATAATAGGTTATTTAACTAGAACTTTAAAATACATAAATAAAATAATTATTATACAATAGAGCTCAAATTATGGGTTCTATTTTTTCGTATAAAAGGTGGGAATAAAATGAAATAGTTAATGCTATAAATAAGAGTAAAAATAAAGTTGCGACAGCAGTTAATTCTGAAATGGTTATACTTTATTGGAATATAGGAAGAATAACAAAAACAAAAATACTTAAGACTGCTAGAGCTGAATATGGAAAATCAGTAACTAAGAAATTAAGTAAAGAGTTAACAAGAGAATATGGAAAAGGATATTTTAAAGAAGCACAAATAGCTATATCTATTATGGATGAAGCTATAATTAAATAAGCTTTATAGGTAGAAATGTGGCTTATAGAGTATATGATTCAAAGATACAGGTAAAAAATAAAAAAATTTGCTTATATTTAATTGAATTAGGTAATTAAGTATAGTATATTACTTATAAGAGGTGATAAAAATGTTATCACCAAAAGTAAATTTTGATACTATGAATAGGAGAGTAAAGAGGGGGGATACTAGAGAGTTTCGGGAAAAATTATAGAATTCTTGCACTTTATCCTAGCTGTTTTAATTAATTTATACAATACTAACTGGTAATTATGAAAGAAGATGAATGAATATAAATTGATCTAATTATTGAAGCAAGTACATTATATTTATTCAAGTTTTTTCATATACAGTAAATAATAAAATTGAGTTTGCATTATTCTGTAATGAAAATATAGTTTATCTATTAAAGGCTGTTTCATTATAGTAATAGATATTGTATAAAGAAAAAAATGCGTTGAGAAGATATATTAATATAAAATGGAATTTATTATTGATACAGTAACACTAAATTAATTTTTACTCTTTTGCAACATTGAATAATTGTTTTTTATTTTATATAAAAATGAAATTAAACTGTCAGGGGAGAGGTAGACTCTGATAATTATTAATGAACTGCATAGAGAAAATTATTTATAGAGAAGTTTTTTGCTTTAGTGATACTGTTAATCGGGTTTCTAGTAAAAAATATCCACATTTGATAATATGTGTGGATAAAAGCAATTGTATAAAATTTTAAAGAAATATTAATTATTGTTCCTAATATTATAAAGGGACTTGTTTGGTAATGTGGTTAATGAAATAAACTTAAGAATTTATTTGAAAACTTTATAAATTATAATAAAAATTTAATGGTAAAGGGACTTTAAGTAAGGTCAGCTTATTTACCAGATAGGAGATTATATGATAACAAAAAATAAAACTAAGGTAAAGGTGATTCCACTAGGAGGTCTAGGGGAGATCGGGAAGAACATTACAGCTATAGAATATGATAATGAAATAATTGTCATTGACTGTGGTTTAGCTTTTCCTGACGCGGAAATGTATGGTATTGATTTAGTTATACCAGATATAACATATTTATTGAATAATAGTGAGAAGGTAAAAGGCTTTGTGTTAACCCATGGACATGAAGATCATATAGGTGCTCTCCCATATGTTTTAAAACAACTAAATGTACCGGTTTATGGCACAAGGTTGACCTTAGGATTAGTAAAAAGTAAGTTGGAAGAACATAATATGCTTTCTGACTGTGCTCTTTTGGAAGTTAAACCAGAAGAAGAGTTTAAAACTGAAAACTTCAGAGTTGAATTTATACGAACCTGTCATAGTATTGCAGATGCCTGTGCACTAGCTATACACACTCCAGAAGGTGTTATAGTTCATACTGGAGATTTTAAAATAGAGTATACTCCTATAGACGGAGAAGTAATAAATCTTCAACGTTTTGCAAAGCTAGGAAATCAAAAAGTACTACTATTAATGGCAGATAGTACAAACGCCGAGCGTCCAGGTTATACAGTTTCAGAGAGACTAATAGGTGAAAATTTAACTAAAATTTTTGGCGATGCAAAGGGTAGAGTAATTGTTGCTTCTTTCGCGTCAAATATTAATAGAATTCAACAGATTATTAATTCATCTTTGTTTTATGGAAGAAAAGTGGCCTTTAGTGGAAGAAGCATGGAGAAAATTTCAAGCATAGCTATGGAATTAGGTTATATGCAATTGCCTCAAGATCAACTTATAACTGTAGATGATATTGATAAATACCCTTCTGATAAAATAACTATTATAACCACAGGAAGTCAAGGAGAACCAATGGCTGCACTTTCAAGAATTGCATATTCAAACCATAAAAAAATTACTATTGAAAAAGGTGATTTAGTAATTATTTCTGCTTCACCAATTCCTGGAAATGAAAAACTTATATCGAAACTCATAGATGAACTTTTTAAGAAGGGAGCAGAAGTAATTTATAATGCTTTAGAAGAAGTCCATGTTTCGGGTCATGCTTGTCAGGAAGAGTTGAAATTGATGCATACTTTAGTTAAGCCTAAATTTTTTATGCCTGTTCACGGTGAATATAGGCATTTGAAACAACATGGATTGCTAGCTGAAAGTTTAGGAATGGATTCGAAGAATATATTTATATTAGAAACTGGTCAGGCACTAGAGTTAAGCAGAGCTAATGCTAGAAAATCGGGAAGAGTTACTTCAGGCGCGGTTATGATAGATGGTCTTGGTATTGGTGATGTAGGGAATATAGTACTTCGAGATAGAAAACATTTGTCGCAGGATGGTATATTAACAGTGGTTGTAACAATAGATAAAGCATCATTTAGTATACTTTCAGGACCTGATATTATTACAAGAGGATTTGTTTATGTAAAAGAATCTGGAAATTTATTAAATGAAGCAACAGAAGTAGTAAAAGCAGAGTTAGATAAATGTATGGAGAAAAAAATTACGGAATGGTTAGTAATAAAGTCTAATATAAAATATTCCTTAGGAGAATTCTTATATAATAAAACAAGAAGAAGACCTATTATTTTGCCAATAATTATGGAAATCTAAATAGAATTTACTATACTTAGTATTATTTGCCTTAAAGCACTCCATAAATGTGAGAAAATCACTTAATTATGGAGATTTTTTTTGTATTTTTCAGCAATTAGATTATTTATCTCTTTGATGCAATAACAAGTATCTATTAATTTAACTTTGTGCCGAAGGAGTGGCATCGTTAGTATCCGCACTCCTTAAAGTGGCTTAAAATCAAGTGTTAGGCTAATTATAGTAAATATATAAAAGAGTTATTCAGCCTTAAAAAGAGTGATTGCTCTTAAATTTTTTTAGAATTTTAACCTAATGTGCGGAATTCTCCTGTCCTCTGTAGGCGGGAGATGGATAGCACTTGCCGACAGGCAACAAATGTGGTAGTCTATATTCAGTTGCATATGCTGAAAGGTAGTGTTATCAATGAAATTAGACAATAATAATCATTCAGTATTCTTACTAAATTATCATTTAGTATTAGTCGTAAAGTATAGACGAAAAGTCATAGATAATACAATATCGGATAGATTAAAGGAAATATTTGAGCATATATGTCCTAAATATAATATTACTTTAGAAGAATGGAATCATGATTTAGACCATATACATTTGCTTTTTAGGGGTTCCCCAAATACTGATATATCAAAATTTATTAATGCTTATAAAAGTGCTAGTAGTAGATTGATAAAAAAGGAATTTTCACAAATAAGAAAACAACTATGGAAGGAATATTTTTGGTCAAGAAGTTATTGTCTTATAACAACTGGTGGTGCTCCTATAGATGTAGTTAGAAAATATATTGAAAACCAAGGAATGAAGTGAGGTGATATTGTGCTGAAAGCTTATAAATATAGGATTTATCCTAATTTAGAACAAGGAATATATTTAGCAAAAACTTTTGGATGTACTAGATTTATTTACAATAAAATGTTAGCAGATAGAATTAAGTCCTATGAAAATAGAGAATTAGAAATTAAAAATCTAAAATATCCAACACCAGCACAATATAAAAAGGAATTTCCATGGCTAAAAGAAGTTGATAGTTTAGCTTTAGCAAATGCTCAACTAAACTTAGATAAAGCATACAAGAATTTTTTAGAGATAAGTCTATAGGATTTCCTAAGTTCAAAAGTAAAAAAACTAATTATAATAGTTACACAACTAATAATCAAAATGGAACAGTATATATCGAAAATGGCTATATAAAGTTACCAAAATTAAAGTCTATGATTAAAATAAAACAACATAGACAATTAAATGGAATAATTAAGTCTTGCACTATATCACAAGTGCCTAGTGGTAAATACTTTATATCAATATTAGTTGATACTGAAAATATACAACTTCCTAAAAATGATAATAAAATAGGCATAGATATGGGACTAAAAGATTTTGCTGTATGCTCTAATGGTGATATATTTGATAACCCTAAATGGTTTAGAAAATCTGAAAAAAGGTTAATAAAACTTCAAAAAGACTTATCAAGAAAACAAAAAGGTAGCAATAACAGACGTAAAGCTAGATTGAAAGTTGCAAAGATACATGAGAAAATAGCGAACCAAAGAAAAAATTTCTTACATGAAATCTCAACTAAAATTATTAGAGAAAACCAATCAATAGTTATAGAAGATTTGCGTGTAAAAAATATGCTAAAGAATGAAAAGTTATCAAAAGCGATAAGTGAAGTTTCTTGGTCAGAGTTTAGGACAATGCTAGAGTATAAAGCTAGTTGGTATGATAGAGAATTAGTCATAGCTCCAGCAAATTATGCTAGTAGTCAGTTATGCTCTGAATGTGGATATAAAAATGGAGATGTAAAAAATCTAGCACTAAGAGAATGGACTTGTCCTAATTGTGGAACACACCATGATAGAGATGTAAATGCTAGTAAAAACTTACTAAAGTTAGCTGTATAATATGGTAATTATCTGAGGTTGGAACGACCTTATTAGCGTGGGTAAACTTGCTCCACTAGGAGTATTGACCACGAAGCCCCCACTTCAACGAAGTAAGTGGGGAGTAGTTCACATATAAAGCTGGCAGAGATAAGGTACAGGCCTTGCAAAGTGAAATATCAGCTCTACAGAGTATTTATTGGAGACAGGAGGATATATAAAAAAGAGGATACATATCTAAAAATATATATCCTCAGATTATTTAAAAATCTATACTAAGTTAAATGTTACCAGAATCTCCTATGAGGGAAAAACGGGAAAAATGGAAAAAATGGAAAAAATAGAAAAAATGGGGAAAATCTTCTACGAGGGAAAAAGAATGGATTGGGATTGCCTCCCCAATAACCATCTTCTAAATAATAACCATCTTCTAAATAATAATCATCTGGCATAATAGTCACCTCCTATATTGAAAGACTGATTATTTAAATCAGCCTATGTTCTTTAGTAAAACAAATGGGACTATTATATTTAACTTATACTTTATTTATATTCTGTTATTTTGAGAATGTTACTCCAAAGTAATATTTTTTATATAGGTTAGTAGAACTATGAAAATAATAATTATGAGTTGTCCTAATAGGAGTTTATGATCCTCAAATAAAATTGGAGCTAGGTATAAAGTAGATAAAGTAACTGCATCTAAATATATAACTAAAGATGGAGAAGTAAGTAAAGAGGATGCTGTAGTAATAGAAAAGTAGGACACATAAAGATTAACTGCGAACGAATATATTGATAGTTTGGAAAAAAAACACATAGATTGTCTATGTGTCAAAGATCATTTTTGAGTTGATTAATTTGATTTTGGAGATCTTCAATTTGCTTTTGTTTTTCTTCTAAAGACTTAAGATTTTGTTGTTGAGCTGCAATAGAAGATATTATAGATCCAACTGCAGATACGAAATTACCCAATACGTTATTTTCATCTGCTGATCTTTCTTCTGAAAGTGCAAATGCAACTAAATTTGCCAAAGCAAGCAATTCTTTAGGACTTAGTGAATCAAAAAGTGACATTATAACTCACCTCGAATTAATATATTATATTCAGATGATTTGGGCGTAGTTACACTTAAGAGACTGTATTTCAAAATAATCTAATAACGTACTTCAATTATTAAATCTATGAGAAATCTTGGTGTATTAACTATAGTAGTTATAGGAATAACAATAGCATTATTTAGAGCTGCAGATAAAAAAAACCTAATGGTGTATGTGATATAGAGTGTGAAGATTGTAGTGAAAATGATTGGTGTGCACTATGCAATATGAAGGAGGACAAGTAATGAAAAATAGAGTAAACATACTACAATGACCTAAAAAGTCATGTAGAAAACGCAATAAGTGATGTAACTAAGTTAGAAACAGCTCTTATAGATATAGGGGATAATGATTAATGAACTAAGCATAAATTTATTTGGCATAGATGGCATGAAGTTAGATATGATATAAACATGATAAAAAGATGATATTTTAATGATAATATGGACATGTTAAAATGATAGTGTGGAAAATTAGTTAAATAATTCCAAGGGATGTGTTGCCACTTAGGGATTACATACTGGTGGCAACAGTACTAATAAGCACTTAGAAAAACCTAGGGGCTTATTTTATTTATAAAATACTAAAAGTAAAGTTTAATTTTTAATAACTTAATAATTTATTAATATTTTATTTGATAATATTGCAATAATCACTAGTATAATGTATAATAAGAATTGTCCTAAGTTAACATAACTTAGAGGAAACTAAATGAAAATAGTAATTCAGTCCCTTTAGAAGCATTAGTAGGAATACTAGTGCTTATTTATTTCACAAAATATTAATAGTATTATAATAAAAATTACATAAATTGGTATTAATATGTATATGAGGGCAAAGCCGCAATACCTCAACGTATCCTTATTAAAAGCATCAGTAGAAATACTGGTGCTTATTTGTTTACAAAGAATTCTTATAAATGAAATAAATATGTAACAATTGTATTTTATAATAAAGTTGTGGGTTTTCATTAATCGTATCCCTGCGCGTATGTATGCGAAGTCCTTTTTAGTGAGGCACTTGGTTAACTCCAGGTGCTTATTTGTTTACAAAACCTTAGGAAAGTAAATAAATAATATATAATAGTCCCCCTGTTATATATATAAATAAGCATTGGTAGAAATATCAGTGTTTATTTTTATTCAAAAATAGTTATCAACAACATATTGTGTATAATGTGGATAACTAATACTATATATTGAGTAAGGAAGTGAGAATATGCTAAGTATCTATACAAGTTATAAATGTAGGACATGTAAACTAGAATTTGTATTACTAACAGAAGATGTAGACAAGATGGCAAAAGGTAGATATTTAGCAGGTTATCAGATAGTGTAGTTAACAATGATATGGCAAAAAATATAGGTAGTGCAGTAATAGATGATATATTATATAAATTAGCTTTTAGCAATTTTAAATTAATAGGAGATCCTGAGATAAAATCTATTAGAGTAAAATCTGTTACATATTCTAGTAGTGATTGCCCAGCAGAGGTTATAGTATTCTAGCATCTATTATACCTAATACTGATAATAAAGAACAAAAAAATGTAGATCGATTTATTAGGGAGGAATTAAAGAAACAAGGTATAGCTATAGAAGAAAGAGATAGTACGAAGTGGAGCTTTAAAACGACTGTGTTAATATGGCTGAGAAATGAAGTAGGGCATACAACAAAAGAGCCTGTATCTAAATTGATGCAGGCTTTAGTTAAGATGTAATAAATGTAAATGTTATGTAACAATTTTCCGATATAGACATAACATGATATAGTAATGAAGTTATAAAAGGAGATTATAGATGAATATGAATTACATGATGCCTCCATGTATGAATTATATGAGGCCTATGAGGAGTCCTTGCGATAAGCACATGATGCCAACGATGAGCCCTGGTGATAGCCACATGATGCCAAACATGAGCCCTTACGGTAGCCACATGATGCCAACAATGAGACCAGAGTATTTTCTAGAAAGAGTTCGCCCTCTAGTTAGATATGGGCTAAAAGAAGCAGAATTTACAAATCCAAAACATGCAATGACTGAAGTAACTTTAATTGCTTATCTAATGGGGATGGGATATGATATTAATACGGCACGTACATTAGTTGAATCTTGGGAAATAGATGAGGTATTTCCGGAAGAAAGAAAAATATAGATCCATAGTATATAAAGAAACAGACTGGGTATTCTTTTCCGAGTTATTAACTTTTTAGGTTGTTAACAAAATAAATGAAAAGAGGTTGCTAGAATTTTATCTAACAACCTCTTAACCGTTAATTTAACTTAGTGCCGAAGGAGTGACACAAGGGTTATCCACACTTTTTTTATAGTGGTATAGAATCAAACTTTAAATTAACTTCTATATCATCTTCATAAATTATAACAGAATCTACATAACTTGCAATGAATTGTTTTACCTCAATTAAGTCCTTATTAAGCACATGGATTCTTTGCTCCTGAAGCTTCTTATCTATTTGCTCAGGAGTTACTGCTTGTGACTCTAATTTTATTTTAATAAGCTCATATTCATATTTAATTCTTTTAGTTCTTCATCCAGTTCAGAAAGTCTCGTCTTAAAAATAGGTTGATCATAGCCTTTAGCTATAGCAGCTACTATATTATTTTGTTCAAAATTTATTTCATTGATTTTTGATTTTAGTGAATCGAGTTTTTTAGCTTCTGACTGTCTTTTAGTTTTTAAATAGTCGTTGAGTTTATGACTTAGATCAAGTAGGACTTTTTTACTAAAGATGTTATTAATTAAATTATTAAAAACTATTTCTTCTAAAGCATCTTTTTCTATTTCTTTATTTCCACATCTTCCATTGCATCTATACATAACATATATCTGACCACTGCCATTATGCTTCCTATTACCGCAATAAGGCTTACCACAGCAGCCACAATAAATGAGTCCACTAAGTAAATATAATTCTTTAGCCTTAGTTGTTCTTTTCTTTAAACAAAGCTTTTCTTGCACCTGTATAAAGGTTTCAGTATCTACTATTTGTGGTATGCCACCAGGGATAGAAATAACTTCATCTTCAGATTTTCGGGAGCGGTTATTTCTTTTACCATCAATGTTTCTGGAGTTTCTTTTATTAAAAGTATATATACCAACATACTTTTCATTACTAAGAAGATCATGGAGGGTAGGCTCTGTGAAGTTACCGCCAAATCTTGTTTTAACTCCAAGATTAGTAAGAGTCTTAATTATATCTTTATACTTTGTACCATCAAGAAACATCTTAAATATCATCTGAACATAAGGAGCTTCATTTTCATTTACTATATAAGTCTTAGTTATAGGATCTACAGAGTAACCAAAGAGAACATGTCCACCATTAAACTTACACTTATAAGCATTCTCTCTCAAACCCTTCATAGTCTCTTTAGCCAAGTTTAGAGAGTAATATTCAGCAAAGCTCTCCAGTATACCTTCCATGAGCTGACCTTCAGGAGAATCGTCTATAGACTGTCCTGAGAACACAACTTTTACATTACATTTCCTTAAACTATATTTATTAATAGCGGATTCAATTCTGTTTCTAGCAAATCTATCTACCTTATGGCATACAACTACATCAAATAAACCTAGCTTAGCATCCTTAAGCATTTGCTGGAAGGCTGGTCTATCATCTGTTTTACCTGATATAGCTTCATCCATATAATCTTTTACTATTTCTATATTATTTTTCTTAGCATAATCATGATTAAATCTTATCTGTGCCTCTATACTTTCTTCTCTCTGCATAGTAGAGCTAAATCTATTATACGTAACCCCTTTTAACATACAGGTTCCTCCTAATCAAAAAATAATAAAAACCCAATACACAAGTGTATGGGTTTCGTGGAATCTGTATCTTAAAAGTGAAAATAACTTTCGTGGGTTTCTTTATATTAGGATAGCAGAGGGGCTTACTTATGTCAATAAAGAAAAACTTTTTAGATAAGATTGATTTCAGTTATAAATTTATGCTCTATAAAATAAGTTATAGACCTAATGTATCTAATTCGTTCTAAAGAATAATACTAAATTTTATACTTATAATATTTTTGATTATGTACAATAAAAACACATAATGCGTTAAAAAAATAAGGTTATGTGTTAAAAAAATGAGGTTAAGCGTTAAAAAAATACATGAAAGTGTATATTTTCTCTTGGGTTTGTGATAATATATAGGAAGATAGAGGTGAAAATAAATGAAAATGATACCAGAATTATTAAAAATTATTGAAGGAGGTTTAAATAAAGACACAAGTTTGGTAAAAAGTTATGCTACTTTAATGGCTGAAAAATTTGAAAAAAGTGGTGAAGAAAAAGTGGCTGAGAGGATAAAAAAAGTATTAGAGAAGTCTTCTATACATCCTGTATACTTGGATGAATTTGTTTCAAAGCCAGTTGATAGAGATAGTAGATTAGAAATGGTAGATGTTGAAATTACACCACCAATTCCAGAAAAAATTGTTCTACCTAAACATATAAGCAATCAGGTAGAAAATTTTATTAGTTCTTTAAAGCATAGAGATGAATTTATCAAAATGGGTATAGATTTACCAGAATCATTATTATTATATGGTCCTCCTGGATGTGGAAAGACAAGTGTTGCTAGATACATATCCAACAGGACACAACTTCCTTTAGTTGTAGCAAAATTAGATGCATTGGTTTCATCACTACTTGGAAATACGGCAAAAAATATAAGTAAAATTTTTAATTATGCTAAAAATAGACCTTGCATTTTATTTTTAGATGAATTTGATGCTATTGCAAAAGCCAGAGACGATAAGCATGAAGTGGGTGAATTAAAACGTGTTGTAAATAGCCTTTTACAAAATATCGATGAATTTAATAAGGAAAATATATTAATTGCTGCAACTAATCATGAAAATATGCTAGATCCAGCAATTTGGAGAAGATTTTCAAATGTTATAAATATCTCCTTACCTGATGAAGAAGAAATTATACAATTACTATTTATGTTTCTAAAAGAAATAGATGTTGAGTTTAAGGATGATGCAAGACAGTTAAAGATTATAATAAAAAATTTAATAGGTTTATCACCAGCTGATATTAAAACTCTTTGTTATAATACTATTAAAAACATTATAATAAATAATCAAAAAAGTTTAAGTTACGGAGCATTTTTATATAATATTTATTTGCATAAAAATATTTCTTTTTCAGATAAAGAAATAATTAATTTTCTATATGAAAATGATGTTAAACAAAAAGAAATAGTAGAGATACTAAATGTTTCTATAAGACAAGTTAGAAAGGAAATCAAAGGTGGAGGTGAAATTTAATGAAAGATAACAAATTGCCTATCAAAATTATAAGTAAAAGAGAAATTGTTGATGAAAGAAAAACAGAAGGTGGGGGTGGAAGTGAACCACCGAGTTTTGTACTAAGTGGGAAGAGCCTCAAGCTAAAGGCCGAACTGTTACAAAAAGATTTGGTTAACTTAAAAAATGATGTAAAAGAAAGTTTTCAAAAATACAGAGATTTGCCTGTAGTTATGAAGGCTAAAATTAATGAAGATGCAACAGCCAAGTCACATAGGGAAGAATTACAAAAATTAATTGTAAATAACGATGCTACTAGAGTATTTGGACTAAGTGAAGATTATGAATTATTGGTGAGGGTTGATAATTTAGCTGAACTTAATAATATTGAAAGAAATATCAATGACCTTGATAGAAATTCCTTAGCAATATCAGGCATTGAATATATGAAAATTTTTCAACCTGTTGTTGATTTAAGTAATATTGATGAAACTAATAAGGATAATAATTATAAAATTAGATTACAAGATTTTAATAATAAGCAGTTAAATGAATATGTAGAAAAAATATTTTTGCAGATACTTAAAAATAATAACATAAAGTTTTTGAATAAGACAAAATATACGAAAAAGTTAGTTATATATAAGGTTACTTGTGATTCCATAGATAGCTTGGAAAGTTTAGCTGATTTCACCCCTGTAGCTTCAATCGAGCCAATGCCAAAGTTTGCAGTTGGAACAGATAGTTTTTTTGATGACAGCGTATTTGAAGTACCAAAATATGAGGACGAAGTAAAATATCCAACTGTTGGAGTCCTAGATTCTGGAATAGATAGGTTAACTCAATTAGGTCAATGGACTATGGAAGAAGGTTTTACTAGTGTTCCTAGTAAATATGCAGATTATTCTCATGGAACGTTTGTTGGTGGTATTATAGCATTTGGAGACTTATTAGAAGATAAAAAATATACAGGTGTAAATGGATGCAGGTTATTTGATGCGAATATAATACCTGATAAAACCAAATTTCAAATAGATGAGGATGATTTGGTAGATAGTATCAGGGAAGCTATTGATGATGCTAATATTGAACAAGGGCTTAATATAAAAGTTTGGAATCTATCACTTGGATCAATTATTGAGTGTTCACTAAATAAGTTCTCGGATTTTGGAATAGCTTTAGATAGTATTCAGAAGGAATATGATATTCTAATAGTTAAATCAGCTGGAAATTGTAAGAACTTCTTATCGGGGAAGCCAGTATCGAGAATCGCAAGGGGAGCAGATTCAGTCCGAGCTCTTACAGTGGGTTCTATTGCTCATGAAAAATCTGTAAATGATCTTTCAGATTTAAACCATACATCACCTTTTAGTAGGATAGGACCAGGACCAATGAATATTATCAAACCAGAGCTGGTGCATTATGGTGGAAATGCTGGAATTAAAAATGGAAAGCTTTGTTTTTCAGGAGTTAACTCTTTTTCAAGAAGTGGAAATGTTATAAAAAATATTGGAACAAGTTTTTCTACCCCAAGAGTTAGTGCAATTGCTGCTAGTTTATCAAATAAAATAAATGAAGAATTTGATCCACTATTAACTAAAGCTTTAATGATCCATTCTGCAAAGTATCCAATAGAAGTAGAAATGGATATAAATGATAAATTAAATGAATTAGGATTTGGAATACCTAAGACTTCTGACGAAATTTTGTTTAATGATAAGGATGAAATAACTTTAGTAATTAGGGATAGTTTGACAAAAGGTGAATATATAGAAATTGCTGATTTTCCATATCCCAAATCACTAGTTGACGAAGGATCAGCATATGAAGGACAAGTTTTTTTAACTGTAGTTGCAGATCCAATATTAGCAGAAAGTGAGAATGCTGAATATTGTCAATCAGATGTTGAAGTTAAATTTGGAACTTATGATGAAAAAGAATTTAGAGATACTAGTATTCCAAGAATAAAAAATGAACTTGGAATAGTTGGAAACAAGAATTTATTAACTTCTAGCTTATATAGTAAGAAAAAGTCTCCTAAGGATAAAAAAGAATTTGCAACAACAGAAAGAATGAAAATAAAATATAGTGATAAATACTATCCGGTAAAAAAGTATGCGGTTGATTTATCAGAATTGACAGCTGCTAATAAAGAAAAATATACTGAGACACCAAAGTTATGGTATATGAGGATAGAAGGATTATACAGAAAGTTTGCAGAAGAATTAGGTAAAATAAAAAAGCAGACTTTAACCCAAGAGTTTTGTGTAATTTTGACAATTAGAGATCCTAAGAAAAGAGGAAAGGTTTATGAAGAAGTTGTAGAACATTTAGATTCATACAATTTCATTCATAGAGATATAAATGTTACTCAGAATATAGATATATCTATAGAAGATTAATAAACTTAGTTTCACAAAACATTGATCATTGGAGGTAAACTTATGATAAATCCTGTTATATCATATATTTCTCAGAATGCTGCTGATATTATAAAAGATATTATATTTGCATTTATTGGCGTGTTTCTTGGAATAGTTTTTACGCCTAAAGATTCGGATCAAACCAGAAGTAGTAATATAACATTAGTCCAAGCTAAAATAATAATTCAACAAATGATTTTATATGATAACACACAAACAAATACTCAACAAGTCTCTAATAACCCACAAACTTCTAACAATAATGATGATTCTTTATTTTATATAATGATTGCAGTAATATTTATATTATATACAAAATATCACATAGTGATGATAAATTATTTTACTGCGTTTACATTATTAGCTTTAACATGTACAATCACTATAGCTATTAAGCTACATATGAATAATAATCTTGATAAATTTAATAAACACTGGCTAATATTATTATTTTTTATTATTTTAATTGATTTTGCAAATCTAGTTCTGATGTCAAAACAGAGTGTTATAACTGGCGGAAATATTTCCTCATTTCTTAAGGTTTTATACTATGTTTTAGGTTTTATTATGTCTATAATTCCTAATATATTTATGATATTAATTTTAATTCATTTATTTGCATTTAACTCGTTCATTGTTAGAAGAGGAAAGATCTCTTTATATTTTTTAAAAAAGACAAAGTCGTTTACTAATTCACCTAAAGCATCAACAGCATTTATCACACTTTTTTCTATTTTAACAGTAGCACTTTCTTCAGGAGTTGCCTACAATCTTATCACTTACTTAAATGAAAAAAATGTTAATAGTTTTATAAATAATTTTTCTAGATAAATTATGTGAAATTTATAGATTTAGGAAATTCAAAAGCCAAAGGTAGTTTATCTTTGGCTTTTGAATTTATAACATAAAATATAGTTTTTTAAAGGATTCATATAAAGTAAAATACTTAACAACTAATAAGAATATAGAAAACATAAATAGTATTGGTATAAACAAACTAACTGAAATAGTAAAAAAGAAGGATAAAGAGCAAATGTAAAATTTACTTTTAATCCTTTCTTGAACGATATAGTTATTTTAAACACTATAGATAATTAAAATTAAACATTATTGCAAATATAAATTTTAAATTACCTGTTATGTGAAACTAGATTATAACTTAATATCCATGGATAACTGAGAAGAACTATTTATAAACTCATTAAAAATTTGTTTAATACTTATATCGCATTTACATATTAATTCGCCTATATCATTTATTGATTTAATTGTGTAAAAAGTTTTTTCGGGTATGAAATACACTAAAATATTTTTATTTAACATAGCAAGATTGATTATATTATTAAATGTGCCTTTACTTTTTCCATTCCATATCATAAATCCGTAATCAGCTGATTTTGCCATTTCTAAGTCTTTTGCAGCATAGTAATCAAACCCTTTTTTATCTGAGCTAACTTCTACTTTAATTACTTCCCATTTTCCAATGTTGTTCCTTGCATTTCCTTTAGTTGCATAAACTTTAATTCTATTATAATTTAATTCATAACAAAACTTTTGTATAGCTTTATCAACACCATTAGCGTCTCCGACTAATATAGTAAAATTATTAAAAATGATATTTTTTAGTCGTTCTTTTACATGCTTATTTAATAGTGAAACAGCTCTGGGACCTGCTATAAACACATTCATTATATCACCTTCTTGTTTTAGTCATTGTTAACACATAAATGTTTAATATATTTGGGTCAGTTCTTAATACTTTACATGCTTCAGTTAAAGTTGCACCTGTTCTAAAAAGATCATCAATAAGCAATATACTTGCAGTTCTAATGAATTTCTTGTGTTTAGATATAGAACCGGAAATAGCATTATATTTCTGGGAAACGTCAACATTTTTTGATTCTAAATCAGTATCTTTAGATAATATATCACATGTTACTGGTATATTCAATTTTTTTCCTATACTTTTGCTTAATTCATAAACAGGTTGAAAAGGTCGATTTTTTCTAGATGGAGGTATAGGTATTATTATATCTACTTTTTTATTTACATCCCAGTTCAAAAGAAAAGTACATGCTAAGTCTGTTATTTGTGAAATTTTATCTTTATTTTGATGATATTTTAAATCATAAACGAGCTGACCAATATCGCTTCTTACTGTATCAAATTGTGGACGTCCAAAAGCATCATCACCAAGATAATTACTCGATATAGTATGAAAATCTAATGCATAACCTTCATTCCAGTTTCCTGTTATAATAATTGGATTAATTGTCATTTCATGTTCCCCCCTACATTTATTTGAAAAAGAATTATTAATTGCATAAAATAGCAAATTAATTGAAATATTTACTATGCACACTATAATTCTACATAAAATGTAAAAGTCCTCTAAAAAGGATAAATAGCAATCTAAATTACTATTTATCCTGGATTTTATTATCTGTTATCTTAAATACCTAGATTTCGTACAAATATAAAATTCATATTTGTATATAATTACCTGTTATTATTATCAAAAATATCCCATAGACATCCAATATTTTAGGTGGAGCCTGCTGGAATAATATGATAAGTCTAAAAATGACAACACTAAAGAAAACTAAAATTTAGTTTCTAATTTTGGATTATATTGTATGATTGAGCTACTTTATTTGACTTCATATATTAAAAGTGAGCTGTTCATATTTAGGGGTGCAAAGTGCGTTAGCAATTAGAGTTGATAGCTTTGTTAACGGTGGAATATTAACTTTAATTCCTTCAGCAGTTCTTTTAACAAAGCCTTTTATATTACCAATACTTTTAACTAAAACTCTTACCCCTACGGTTTCAAGTTGAGTTCCATATAAAACTATGGATTTAAACTGGCTTATCAGATTGTGAGTTATAAATACTAGCCATAAGAAACTATAGATACCATAAAACTTTGAAGTTCTAAGGTTTTTTATGTTATATACATTCTTAGCCATCTTGAAGAAAGCTTCTATAGTTTGACGTTTATTATAAAAGTGAAATAGTTCTACTGAACTCATCTCGCGTTTACTTATATTGCTTACAAGTAAAGAGTATTTTAATTTCCCTTTTTTAGATAACGTCTGAACTATAATATACCTAACACCGTTATTTTCAGGAAGCTCATATACCCATGCAGCCTTATCGGCTTGAGTGTATTCTGAATAAGATATATTTTTTGCAAGGTTCTTAGCCTTAACAGTAGAATATCCTTTGGTAATAAACTTTAATTTAGGAATGGAAAGTAACTTTTCAATATTCTCCAATGAACCAAAGCTACTATCTGTTCTTAAAATTAAATTGCCCTCACGAAGTTGATCCTTGTATTTAGATAGAATAGATGTTAGTAAATCAACATAGTGCTTATTACAATGGGTACTTCCTAAATCTAAGAACATGGCTACTGTTTCAGAATGTTCTCCTGTAAATGCGGCAGCTAGTTGATAACCACTTTGATTTTTCTTTTTAGCAAAGTAACCTTTTTCAGCTAACTCAAAAGTCTTACCATTAGCAATTAGCCCTGTTTGGTCACAGTCTACGACCACTCTTTGAGTGGAGTGAATAGAATTGTTGTGTTCCATAAAAAGCTGGTGATGAATATTTTGCAACTGACTAGTACTGTCAGAATCCATACGTGTAAGTAATAAGTTAATTTGTGATTGGTCTGGAATTTCATCCATATCAAACATATTTGCAGCAAGCTTTTCTACACCAAGTTTTTCATTGATATCTTTTGTGGTTTCACAACCAATTACTATAGACATCATAGTAATAATAAGCTTTTGATAAACTGAATACTTTACCTTTTTCATTTTAAGTTTAAAATTTTCAAAGGGCTTAAAAAAGTTGATTTTCAAACCAAACTGCATAACTGCAACTAGCCAAGTGGAAGTAGTTTCTTCTTTACAGTTATCTTGAGAATAGGTAATATTATTCATAGGGATAGTACCTGCCTTTCTTTAGTTTTTTGTGGTAAGAAAATTATACTTCAAGGCTTGGTATTATCCTTTATTTATTTTTTGGAAACTAGTTTATGGAAAACTATTAAGTTTTGTTTGTACAAAACTTAGGTAAATAATTATTAAGTAAGAAAATTATATATTTGCTTAGATCTTTGATATATTTTATAATTTTAACAAACTCGCTATGATACTCTACCTAGAATATTAAATCTTAATTGAAAGTATATATAATCATTTTAGAAGGTTTATTATTTAGGGGACTAGATATGAATATTCATAAATATCTTATCTTATATTATGAAAATAAAATATAGTTACAATTCTAGCATATATTAAAATAATAGCTAAAAAACCTATTTTATATACAAAAAAAATTTTAACTAAAGAATATCTTTTAATTTTACTGAACTAGACTTTCCGCCCAAATTACACATATATGAAAACTCATCCAATAGATAGGCATTCATAAAATCCTTTATAAAGCAGTTAACACAGATATTTTTTTCTTCTCCAAATTTAATACCATACGGTTCTTTTGGATTTCTTGTAATCTCTTGAGTTAAATAAATAACTTCATTTTTTCCACATACATCACATGTACATATATAACTTTCTTCACTAGGATTGCTACAGCACCACATACCTAATTCATCGTAATAAATGTTATAACTTTCCCAACCGATTTGATTAAGTATATAGAGTTCATTTAATTTATCTCCAATACAATCATAACAGTAAGAGTTTTTATCTTGTCCACTTTTTAATATTATGTATGCATTATTTTTACCACAGCTTACACAAGTATGAGATTCTCTACTACATTCAGCTGTTAAGTATTTTCTCGGATCGTTAACTGTACAAAATTTATCTTCATCTAGGGTTACTATATAATGACTCAGTGGATCAGTTAACTTAGAATTACATAGGCTACACTTACTACCACGTATTTTATCTATACCTCCCATAATCCAAAGTCTTGTGAATTCACGCTCCAACTCTTTTACAATTAAAGGTTCATCAATTCTTAATGCATATTCCCAGTTATCTTCTGTAGCTGCCTTAGTAAAATTATATGATCCAACGTAAGCTATGTTATCTAGTATTATGAATTTATGATGCATATTGCTATATGAAGTTTCATCTCCCAAAATCACAGTATGAATATCATATTTATTTGCAATTAGATTAGATATTCTTTGTTTATATTTTGTATCTAGCTTATTGAAAATAAATCTTGCATGATATGCTGCAGATTCTTCCATTGCAGTAAGAAAATCTTCATCACTAAAATATGCCATGCAAACGAGAATTCTATATTTTGTATTCTTTATATCATTTATTATATTTTCTTTTATTTCACATTTAGATCCCGGTCGAGTGAAATATATTTCTAGCATAAAAAACTCCTTTCAATATTTTGTATAGGATTATATTATAACATGTACATACTTCCATATATGACTTATAGTTCTATATATCACAAAAAACCTTCATAAAAAGACAAAAAAGAATAAATAGCAATTATAAATTTACTATGTATCCTTCTTCGTATTACGAGTCAACTCCGCATAAGTCTCAATAGAAGACCTTATAATCTTTAACATCATTTTACATATATGTATTTAAGATCCAATGTCATCTCGTCAGCATCTCTCTCTATATATGTACGATGCATATCCACACCTATAATATATCCCATCTCAGGCATATCAGAGACTATATGTTTTATTTCATGTACAAAAGTATGACATTGAGTTTCATAACTTACATTTCCATTTAAAATTAAATGATAATTATTACGCCTACTTAAATACACAAAACCTAATACACTTGCAGGCATATTAAATGCTACAGAGGTTTTAACATTATACGCATTCATAACCTCATGAAAGGGGATATCCTCATTTAAAAGCGATTTTAACAAAGCTTTATCAAGTATTTCTATAGACAATAAAAGCCACCTCCACGGATGTAATAATTAAAAGATATTAGCCATCATTTCTATCTTCTTCATCTTCAATTGCTTTTATAATTCTCATTATTTGCTTTATATCCTTCGGAGCTAGATCTTTAGTTTGCTTAAAAAGTAGTTTTAAATCTTCTCTCTCTTTTAATACGTCCCAAAATTCAGTTAGTTCTTTATCATCATCTAAAGCATTGGATATTTTATCTGTGGAACTATTTCTTACGTCGGTAAGTCCCATTAACCAGTCTAGAGATACATTATAATCAAGAGCTATTCTTTTCTTTAATTCATCATCAGGTTTACTAGATCCTGATTCATACTGAGATATTGTTGACTTTTTCAAATTATACGGTTTCCCAAATTCTTCTTGTGTTAAATTGTTTTCAGTACGAAGCATCTTTAATCTTTTTCCTAATATATTTTCATTATCATTCATTTTTATCCCTCATTTAGTTTAAAAATATTAAACTTTATATTTTTAATAATAGCATAAACAAAATAAATATTGCATAATAGTTTTAAAAAATTAAACTTTAATATGAAAAAGTATTGACGGTTTGAAAAACTAAAACTAAGGAGGTGATAAAATGAATTTACAACTTCTAGCTAAAATAAGAGATAAGAAAGGATTTTCTCAAGAGTATATGGCAAAAAAATTAAATTATTAAAGTAAAGGAAGCTATTGTCTTATAGAAAATGGTAAATCAAAAGTTACAGTAGATTTAGCTGTAAATATAAAAAATATATTAAATTTGAGTGAAGATGAATTTAAAGCTATTTTTTTTGAAAATAAAGTTCTAGAAACTCAAACCGAAGTGATCACACAAACTCAATTAATATAATGAAAGTTTAAAAAATAATTCATAAGTAAACAACTTTTCAATTCATAACCTTAAAATTCAATTCAAAAGGTTATAAAAATAAAGTCACATCAAAAACAACATAAAACTTAAAAACTAAATATGATTTAAAAATTTAATAAGGGTTTCGTGGAACAAAGTAAATATCTTAATAAAACATTTTATAAAGCGAGGTACTTTACAGTGAAAATAATTTTAACAAGAGATGGAATTGAAAAAAGTAAAGAAAATACAGGGTGTGTATTTGATGAAGGCCCTGCAATAAAATTCTTAGCTGAACTTTTTAAAAATAAAGAAATAGAAGTTAAAAGAGAGGCTAGAAATATGTAGTCCACGCTGAAAGGCATTTGGAGGACTACGGAGGGAGATAGGAAGTTTTTAAGAACTGTATCTAACTATATTATAAATGCTTAAATTACAAATAACTATGAATTGAATTGCAGAAAGAAGGGAAAAAACTTGTATAAAGATTCTAGAAAAAAGGCTGGTTTAAGTATGGAGGAAGCTGCATTTAGACTTCATATATCAGCTAGAACATTAAGTAACTATGAAGATAACAAGACCATTCCTTCACCAGAAGTAGCTTTATTTATGGCAAAAGAGTACAAGCAACCATTTATAACTCAGTTTTATTGTAAAGAGTGCTGTGCCATTGGAAGAGCTTACAGTTATGAAATATTAAACAACATAGATTTGGATTTATCCAGTGTTTTAATGAGTTTACAGACAGAGGTATATGAAGCAATGCAGGTATTACCTAAGATGTTTAAGCTTATAAGAAATAAAAAACATAGAGAAGATTTTACAGATGGAGAGTGGAGAGAGTTTATTACAGCCTTACATGAATGGATTGATTTAGAACATAACATTGAGTGTTTAAAAGTAGTTTTTAATCAGTTTTCAGATGTGGCCACCATAATACAAGAACACAATAAAAAGTGTATTGATAGACATTATGCAGATAAAAACAAAGCAATGGTATAAAAAAAGAGCACTTTGCAGAGTGCCCAAAAACAAATTTTCGTTATCCCTATTATAAGGGAATATAAATTATTAATCAAGAGAGGAGATCTTTTTATGAAGTTTCTTTCAAAAGAACATGAAGAAAGATTTAATCAATGTATCTTAAAAGATAGAACAGCATCTACAGATGTAGAAAGATATGCATTATTTTATATACTGTCAGGAAGTAAGGATATATGGAGAAAAGGTGTAGAAAAGTTTTATAGCTTTGAGAATCAAGGCATCTTAAAGAGCGGTTTAAGAATTGACTTATGCACCAGTAGCAGAGCTTCAATAAAGTTAGCCTTTAACCTTTATAATGGAGCAACCATAGGTAAGGATATATCTGTTATGGATATATTCACATCACTGGATACAGAAAATAAGAAACTAGCTTTAACAGCAATAGAATACAGAGTTATGGGGTGTAAGTAATGGCTGAAGTATTAGAAAACATTATAGATATGATGCACAATGCTCCAGATAAAAGATTAGAACTAGCATACGTTATTGAAAAGTATAGAGAAGATGGAATTATAACTTTTCTTCCTTTTAGAGCAGTTAAAACTACTTGAACAGGATATTAAAAGAACTGTTAAAACAAAGAGCTGAATTAAAACTTATATGAGCTAAGGTATATAGTTTTTGTACCTTAGCCCTTATAGTATGGCATACAGTAATAGGTCGCAGATTAATACTAGCAATTTTAGGATAGGAGAGGATTTTTATGGCTCAATTTAGATATGTTTATACAAACTTTTGGGAAGATCCAAAGGTAAGTGAAAGTTTTACACCAGAGGATAAGCTTTTCTTTTTATACTTACTTACCAACCCACATACAACTCAAATAGGAATATACAGAATAACTAAGAAAGTTATAGCCTTTGAAATGGGTTATTCCATTGAATCTGTAAATAGTTTAATGGTTAGATTCCAGGATCATCATAAGATCATTAAATATAATGATGAGACTAGAGAACTAGCAATTAAAAATTGGGGTAAGTTTAACCTTAAAAATGGTGGTAAACCAATAGAAGACTGTGTAAAAAAAGAATTTAAAGAGATAGAGGATAAAGCTTTATTACTTTATGTTTTAGACAGCATTAATAATATAAAGATAAAACAGCTTTTTATTGAGGAATTAATTAAGTATGGAGTAATAAGTAATCCTAATAATACAGATGATAATGAAGTTGTTCCTAGTGACGTTAACGAGGGGTTACACGATAAGGATAACGGTACGTGTTACGATACGTCGCCCATAGGTGGACAAAAAGAAAACAAAAAAGAAAATGAAAATAAAAAAGATAATATATATAATAATTTTCAAAATATAAACAATCCTGTGAATATTGTGGATAATGTGGATAACTTAAATAAAAATTGTGACTTAAATTCATCAGATGAATCATCTGATACTCGAAGCACTGTACCCTATGATGAAATTATCAACACTTTTAATAGTATTTGTGTAGCTATGCCTAAGGTTGAGAAGTTATCTAATGCTAGAAAAAGAACTTTAATAGCTCACTGGAATGAGTATAGAGACATAAATGTTTTTTCTAAGTTATTTATTAAAGCTCAACAAAGTGATTTTCTTTCAGGAAGAAGTGGAAGATGGCAAGGCTGTAGTTTTGATTGGCTTATAAAAAGTTCAAATATGATTAAGGTGTTAGAAGGCAACTATGATAACAAGGCACAAGTAGTCCAAGATCCTAAGGGTGGAACTTTTAATAATTTTAAACAAAGAGATTATGATTTTAAGAACTTAGAAAAGCAGTTGTTAGGATGGCAATAAAGCTATGGTAGCTTTAACTGATCTTGAAAACAGTTATTAAAAACCTTGGATTAGGTATTGGATTATGCTCTTAGTATGCAGGATGCTATAGGTTATAAGTATCCAGAGGAACTTAACTTGTTAAATGCCTGTAGGATAGTTGGAACTTTAAAAGAGCAGGAGAGGCTTAAAGATAAAGCTAGAATAGGTACAAGCTAGTAAATTCTTTTAAAGAAGGTGTAAATATGCGGTTCTATGATAAGTTTAAAAACATTCATGAGATATTAAAGCTGTATGGATGCAAGGCAACCTATAAAGAACATGGAGAATATTCGAAAGAACTTGTCAGCGTATTAAACGTAGAGCCTTAAATAAAATAATAATAAGTGTATATGGAATATAAACTATAAAGAGTTGCTTATTCGAATCCCAATACCATATTTTGAGGTGTTTTGTAAAAATAATATAAAAATAGAGGAATTTTTATATTTTATAACGAATATGGGATATAAAAGGGGGTGAAAATGTGAGTGAAGTAAGTTTAAATGTAAATATTAATAATTCAACATCAACTCAATCATATTTTGATGGAGGACTTTTACAATTAATAGGATATAACATATTAGGAATTATAATAACAGTATGTACACTAGGAATCTGCTTTCCATGGGCAGTATGTATGCAAATTAAGTGGAAAATAAAGCATACAGTAATTGAAGGAAGAAGATTGAGGTTTGATGGCACTGCTATGGGTCTATTTGGACTATGGATAAAGTGGTGGATATTATGCATAATAACCGTTGGAATTTATTCTTTTTGGGTAGGAATATCGTTAGAAAAGTGGAAAACAAAACATACATATTTTGCTTAAAATAGAATAAACATCAATCAATTATCTAAAAGTGTACTAGTATAATTGCTAGTACCTTTTTATTTGTAAAATAACATTTTTTATAAAAGTTAAAATAATAAAAAATAAGCTTGCTTGTAAGGTGTGGTTTATAAAAATTAAATGGAGAAGTTATGTAATATGTGTATGTAATATAGTTGTTTTATTGACGTAATAGTGTCTAGCTAGTGGCTGTTCAATAGGTATGACTTATTAGTATAATGTTATTGTGGAAAAAATAAAAACAGATGTGCAACAATAGGGATTACATATTGGTGGTACAATAAAGCACTTGGTTAACTCCAGG
Organism: Clostridium sp. DJ247; assembly: GCF_014231265.1. Classification (NCBI taxonomy): domain Bacteria; kingdom Bacillati; phylum Bacillota; class Clostridia; order Eubacteriales; family Clostridiaceae; genus Clostridium; species Clostridium sp. DJ247. The sequence continues at coordinate 39,750 of NZ_JABAIW010000020.1, forward strand.
TGCTTATTTTTATTATGAAATCATGGTAGCTACTATATTTTTGATTTATTTAGAAAATATTCGAAATTTTATGAAAAATAATTGAAATTTTATGTTGAATGTTGTATAATTTAATTATAACTAGGAAATAATTATAAGTTTATAATAGTTGAAATCTTATAGTATTTTATACTATAAAATATTCATATGAAAAAATGGGGGTGCTTATAGTGAGAGAAGAATTACTCAGAAAGATAGAAAAAACAAGAGACTATATGCATGACTTGATAAACAAAAGAGGAAGTTTAACTGATCCAGAAGTGGTATTAGCAAGCCAAATACTAGATTGTGAATTGAATGAGTATAATAAGTTATTTAACTAGAAATTTAATATACATAAATAAAATAATTATTATGCAATAGAGCTCAGATTTTGGGCTCTATTTATTTTTGCAAAAAAGGGGATGAAAATATGTGGACCATGAATGAATCTGAAGCGTTAAAACTAGTTGCAACGCAGGGTGTATTTGCTCTGCTTTTTTGTTACTTACTTTTTTATGTACTTAAAGAAAACTCAAAGAGGGAATCAAACTATCAAAATATTATTAAAGACCTTACTAATCTTCTACCAAGTATAAAGCAGGATGTTGAGGAGATTAAAAATAAAATATTTAAATAGGCTTTAACAATTCACAAGTAAAAACATAGTTTAAAGAGGAGGGTGATTTTTATGAGTAAATTTGCAATTGATCCTGGTCATGGAGATGTAAATGGGAACTTAGGAGGGGACGGCGGAGCAGTAGGATATTTAAATGAGCAAAACTGTGCATTAGATGTAGCAAATAAGGTTATATCTAAGCTTCAATCTTTGGGGCATGAAGCATGGAATGTAAGACCTTCTAGAGCTTCAAGTGTTACGGATAGCTTACAAAGATGAATGATTTATTAAAACAAATAATTGCAGATGTATGTTATATAGGAGTTACAACTATAGCTGGAATAGCTACTTACTATGGAAAGAAATTTATAGATAGTAAACAGGATCTTATAGAAAAACAAAAGGAAGCTTTAAAGCAGCAGATAGGAGATGCACAATATAAGAAAGATGTAGATACTGCAAAAAGGATAGTAAGCTCAGGTGATATTTTCGACATAATAAAATCTGTAGTTGCTGATATGAATAAAGATAAAGAGAAAAAGAAAACAGCTTAAAATGTAGTCTGTACTATTTCACAAAAAATAAGAAATCCACACTTTATAAAAAAGTGTGGATAACCATGGTGCCGAAGGCGGGACTTGAACCCGCACGTTGTTGCCAACGACGGATTTTGAGTCCGTTGCGTCTGCCAATTCCACCACTTCGGCAAGGAACAAAACTATAATAGCATATAGAATAAACATAGTCAAGGGGTAAAATTCATTACAAAGTATTTTATATAAAGTGAAATTTCAATCAGATAGGGTTTTAACCCAACTAAACGAATAAAGAGACGTAGCCACCCTTTACTCCAAATTTGGAGAAGATAGGAGTATTAGAGTGGGTAGTCATCGGATAAACTATGTCATAAAATTCTTAACACTTTTAATTATCAACTTTTAAAAATGTTAAATATCAATTTCAGGAAACCAAAGTTTAAGTTCTCTTTCTGCACTATTAGGACTATCAGAAGCATGAACTAGATTCCTATTTTTTTTATTACCAAACTTTCCTCTAATGCTGCCCATGTCTGCATCTAAAGGATCTGTAGCACCGTTTACTTTTCTAGTTAAATTAATAGCGTTTTCACCTTCGATAATCATAGCAATAATTTTGTCTTCTGTAAGATAACTTATCAAATCATTAAAAAATGTTTTATCTTTATGTTCTATATAGTGTTGTTCTGCAGTATTGTAACTTGCTTCTATCATTTTTAGAGCTGATATAGTAAGATTTTTTTCCTCATAAAAGTTCACTATTTTACCTATAAGTTTTCTTTTCACTCCATCTGGTTTAATTAATACAAGGGTTTTTTCAAACATGCAACCACCTCCTTATTTAATGTATATGAAGGATATTGTATCATAAATTACAAAGGTTTTCATAAAATTTTTTATTATTTAGATTATATTGGTATAAATAGTATAGTTATTACTTATTTATTAATAATATTTATATTTTGTCAAAATTTTATGTATATAGCTTTTGTTTCAATTTTTCTACAAAATCTATTGTGATAAGAACCTAGATTTGTTAAAATGTAATTGTAAAAGAAATTGTTTTTTTATGTATTCGTGGGAACGAATTTAACCCAGTGGGTTAAAATAGTACATTTAGAACTTAACACCTAGTAATAGGAGTTTGTTCTGAACAACAATAATTTTATCAAGTAGGAAGGAGAATAAAAAATGATTTATTCAGCAGAAGTTGAAGGAATGAGTTGTGTAGCTAAAGGCCCAAATCATGGACCAGCACCAATTCCACAAGAAGGAAAATGGGTACAAGCTAAGGAAGTAAAGGATATATCAGGTTTAACACACGGAGTAGGTTGGTGTGCTCCACAACAAGGTGCTTGTAAGTTAACTTTAAATGTTAAAGACGGAATTATAGAAGAAGCATTAGTTGAAACAATAGGATGTTCAGGAATGACTCACTCAGCAGCTATGGCATCAGAAATACTTCCAGGAAAGACAATACTTGAAGCGCTAAACACAGATTTAGTTTGTGATGCTATAAATACAGCAATGAGAGAACTATTCTTACAAATAGTATATGGAAGATCACAGACTGCTTTCTCAGAAGGTGGACTACCAATAGGAGCAGGTCTTGAAGACTTAGGAAAAGGATTAAGAAGCCAAGTTGGTACTATGTACGGAACAAAGGCTAAAGGAACTAGATACTTAGAAATGGCTGAAGGATATGTTACAAAAATAGCTTTAGATGCAGATAGCGAAGTTATAGGATATAAATTCGTTCACCTTGGAAAAATGATGGAAATGATAGGAAAAGGAATGGACGCTAACGAAGCTATGGAAAAAGCTACTAGTCAATATGGTAGATTCGATGAGGCTGCAAAAGTTATCGATCCAAGACATGAATAATATATAAGGAGGACGCGAAAAATGGCATTATTTGAAAGTTATGAAAGAAGAATTAATCAAATCACACCAGTGCTTGAAAAGTATGATATGAAGACTTTAGAAGAAGCTAAAGCTATTTGTGATGAAAAAGGAATAGATGTTTATAACATAGTTAAATCAACTCAGCCAATATGTTTTGAAAATGCTTGTTGGGCTTACATATTGGGTGCTGCTATAGCTATAAAGAAAGGCTGTACAAAAGCTGCTGATGCTGCTGAAGTTTTAGGAGAAGGAATACAAGCTTTCTGTATCCCAGGTTCAGTTGCTGATGACAGAAAAGTTGGTTACGGTCATGGAAATTTAGCAGCTATGCTTTTAAGAGAAGAAACTAAATGTTTCGCATTCTTAGCAGGACACGAATCTTTCGCTGCTGCAGAAGGAGCAATCAAAATAGCTGAAAAAGCTAATAGAGTTAGAAAAGAACCATTAAGAGTAATATTAAACGGTCTTGGAAAAGATGCTGCTTATATAATCTCAAGAATAAATGGATTCACATATGTTCAAACTAAGTTTGACTACTATACTGGAAAGTTAGAAATAGTTAAAGAAAAAGCTTATTCAGACGGACCAAGAGCAAAAGTTAAATGCTATGGTTCAGACGATGTTAGAGAAGGTGTTGCTATAATGCATCACGAAGGAGTTGACGTATCAATAACTGGTAACTCAACTAACCCAACTAGATTCCAACACCCAGTTGCAGGTACATACAAGAAAGAATGTGTTGATCAAGGAAAGAAATACTTCTCAGTTGCATCAGGTGGTGGTACTGGAAGAACTCTTCACCCAGACAACATGGCAGCAGGTCCAGCTTCTTATGGTATGACAGATACAATGGGAAGAATGCACTCAGATGCTCAGTTCGCAGGTTCTTCATCAGTTCCAGCTCACGTTGAAATGATGGGACTTATAGGTATGGGTAACAACCCAATGGTTGGAGCTTCTGTTGCTGTAGCTGTTGCTATAGAAGAAGCTATGAGCAAATAATAAATAACTTGCTTCTAAAGCATGAAGAAAGTGCAGTATTAGATTCTGTATTACTTCATGCTTTTTTTCTACTTTATAAAATTTTTAGTAAAGGTAACTTAATGGATAAAAATAAAATATTAAAGTAAAAAAAGATTTACGTATGTCTTCAAGTATAGAAGAATAAAAATTTAAGGAATCGTTTAAGCAAAATTAATAGTTAAAGAAGGTGTGCCAATTGTCCTTACTTAATTTTGAAAAGGTATCATATATTAATGAAAATAAAACTATATTAAAGGACATATCAATAAATATTAATTATGGAGACTTTATCTCTGTAGTAGGTCCTTCTGGAAGTGGAAAAAGTACATTTCTAAAATTATGTTCACAGCTTATAAGTCCTACTGAAGGAAATATAATTTTTAAGAATAAGTCCTATATGGAGTATAATCCAATAGAATGGAGAAGAAGTATAGCTTATTGCTTTCAAACTCCTTACCTTTTCGGAGATACTGTCATGGATAACCTAAACTTTCCATATTCAATAAGAAATACTAAGGCGGATTTAAAAAGAATTCAAGAGCTTTTGTTAATTTTTAGGGTTAACGAAGATTGCTTAAATAAGAAGGTAAGGAATCTGTCTGGGGGAGAGAAACAAAGAATCGCACTTATCAGGACTTTGTTGTTTAAACCAGAAATACTTTTGTTAGATGAGGTTACTTCAGCCCTTGATGTAGAAAATACTCAAGTTGTTGAAAATGTAATTCAATCTTTAAATAAAGAAGGGATTACTATTCTATGGATAACTCATAATCCTGAACAAAGTAAAAAATATGCAAATAAAATACTATCTATAGAAAATGGTAAGATAAAATCTTTGGAGGTTTTAAAATGAATGGTAGCATAGCAATGGATATTTCTTCACTTTTAATTTCTTCATCACTTGTATTGGTTTCTCTTCTTTTCTCATATTTTCAGAAGCTTAATCTTGAAAAGGAAACAATTGTTGGTGTAATTAGGGCTGTAATTCAATTAGTCATTGTTGGTTACTTACTTAACTATATATTCGGTTTGAGGAGTCCACTTTTTACTACATTTTTATTAATATTTATGATTTTTAATGCTTCTTATAATTCTGCAAAAAGAGGTAAAGGAATAAAAAATGGCTTATTGATATCTTTTATCTCAATAGCTGTAGGAACCACTACTACATTAATAATTCTTATATTTTCAGGAGCTATCAAATATGAGCCTTATCAGATAATACCTGTAAGCGGCATGATTATAAGTAATGCTATGGTAGCTTTAGGATTATGTTTTAAACAAATGAGAGAAAACTTTAAAAGCAAGAGAGAAGAAGTCGAAACGAAACTTTCACTTGGAGCAGATATTTTACCATCTTCTATAGAAATAATAAGAAACTCTATTAAGACTGGAATGCTTCCTACAATAGATTCTACAAAAACCTTAGGAATTGTATCATTACCAGGTATGATGACTGGACTTATTTTAGCTGGTACTTCGCCAGTTAATGCTATTAAATATCAAATAATGGTTACCTTCATGCTTCTTTCAACTACATCCATAGCTTCTTTTATAGCTTGTTATCTATGTTATAAAAGTTTTTTTAATAACCGTAAGCAGCTGATTTAAGCAAAGAGTATGGCACAAAAGTATCTAAACTTCAATGAAATATAAAGAATAAAATGTAGGAAAAAATAGAGAATAAATCTATAAGGTGCTATAATATAGAAGTTAGGAAATAAGGCTAACCAATGAATGATATATTGTAGTATTTTTACCAATAAAAGTATTAAAATGAAATATGAGGAAGTATGCTATTATAGTAATATTTTTATACAGGTCAATAAATTGGAGGTAAACATATGTCTAAAGAAAAATTGCTAATACTAGATGGTCATAGTTTAATGAATAGAGCCTTTTATGCACTTCCACCATTAACTAATTCAGAAGGGATACATACTAATGGAATCTATGGTTTTACAACAATGCTTATGAAAATGAAAGAAGAAATAGAGCCCAATTATATAGTATGTACCTTTGACAGAAGTGCACCTACTTTTAGACACAATGAGTATAAAGAATACAAAGCTGGAAGAAAGAAGATGCCATCAGAATTAGCTGAACAGTTTCCAATAGTTAAAGAACTATTGAAACTTCTTTCAATAGATATATTTGAAATAGATGGATTTGAAGCAGATGATTTGATTGGAACTTTATCAGCTTTTGCTGAAAAAAAAGATATAGAGGTTTATATAGTTACAGGGGATAAAGATTCTCTACAGTTAGCTACAGATAACGTGAAAGTTGTAATAACTAAAAAAGGTATCACAGAAAAAGATATATACGATAGAAATAAAATGATTAAAGTATATGGTGTAACACCAACGGAATTTATAGATGTAAAAGGACTTATGGGAGATGCATCAGATAACATACCAGGAGTACCTGGTATTGGAGAAAAGACAGCTGTTAAGTTAATAAAAGAGTACGGAAGCATAGAAAATGTACTTCGGAATATAGATAACATTAGTGGAAAAAAAATAAAAGAAAGTTTAACTGAATATAGCGAGCAGGCTATATTTAGTAAAAAGCTTGCTACAATTAAAACTGATGTGCCAATAGAAATTGATTTGGATTCTATAAAATCTAAAGAGGAATATAATGCTGAAGGCTTGAGAAATCTTTTTAAAAGACTTGAATTTAAATCATTAATAGATAAAATACCTGAATCAGAGACTTCCGCAGAAACAGAAAAAACAGAAGAAATTAAAGTAAGTTTTGAAAAAGTGGAAAGTTTGGAAGCTTTAAAGGAGCTTATACATAAAATAAAATCAGCCTGTAATCATCATGAATTTCTATACATAACTTTTAAAGTTGAAGAAGCTAATATCTATTCCAAGAGCCGGATAGAAAAAATATTTGTTAACTTAAAAGAAAATAATTATATAATATATTTACAAAGTTTATATAGTTATAATGAACAAGAAACTAAAGAATTGCTAAAAGCTATATTTGAATCTAAGGATATAAAGAAAGTAAGTCATGATGTAAAAATTCCTCATACAATACTTCATAAGATGGGAATAGATTTTATAGAAGTTGAATTTGATTCAAAAATAGCTGCCTATTTAATCAATTCTTCCAAGGGAGAATATGAGCTTGTAGATATTATACAAGAATATTTTAACAGTGATTTATCTGGAGAAGAGGAAGAACTTCAAGTAAAAGAAACATCTATGCTGCCTAAAATCTATGAAACATTGAAAAGTTGTATAGTTGAGAATAATATGGGGAGTTTGCTATATGAGGTTGAACAACCACTTACGGATGTTCTAGCATCAATGGAGTATGAGGGATTTAAGGTAGATAAAAAAATATTAACAGAACTTGGAGAAAAGTTCAGGCTAGAAATAGAAACAGTTCAAAAAGAAATTTATAGTTTGTCAGAAGAAGAGTTTAATATAAATTCTCCTAAGCAACTTGGAAAAATATTATTTGAAAAATTAGATCTTCCGGTAATTAAAAAAACGAAAACAGGATATTCAACTAACGCAGAAGTACTAGAACAGCTTTCAGATAAGCATCCAATAATAGAAAAGGTAACTTACTATAGACAACTAAGTAAACTTTTCTCAACATATATTGAAGGCTTAAAGGCTGTAATTGATGAAGATGGTAAAATTCACTCAAACTTTAATCAAACTGTAACTACAACAGGAAGACTTTCAAGTACAGAACCAAACTTGCAAAACATACCTATAAAATATAAAATGGGAAGAGAAATTAGAAAAGTATTTGTCCCAAATGATGAAAACTGTGTTATACTTTCAGCTGACTATTCACAAATAGAACTAAGGATACTAGCACATATTGCCAATGATGAAAACCTAATAGACGCCTTTGTAAATCATAGTGATATACATACAAAAACAGCTTCAGAAGTATTTAGAGTTCCTATTGATGAAGTTACACCAACACAGAGAAGTAATGCAAAAGCTGTAAATTTTGGTATAGTTTATGGTATAGGAGATTTTAGTCTTGCTAAAGATTTAAAAATATCTAGAAAAGAGGCAAAGAACTATATTGATGCTTATTTTGATAGATATCCAGGAGTAAAGAAGTACTTGGAGGATATCATAAATCAAGCAAAAGAACTTTCATATGTAACTACAATTTTGAATAGAAGAAGGCTTATACCAGAAATAAAATCCTCTAATAAAATTGTTAGATCTTTAGGGGAAAGGCTTGCTATGAATACTCCTATTCAAGGAAGTGCAGCTGATATTATAAAAATTGCTATGATAAATGTATACAAGGAACTCAGTAATAGAAAATTGAAAAGTAAAGTAATACTTCAGGTGCATGACGAACTTATTGTGAACACATACAAAGACGAACTGGAGACTGTAAAAGCTATAGTAAAAGATAAAATGGAAAATGTATTTGATTTAAGAGTGCCTCTTGAAGTGGATATTAATATTGGTGCAAACTGGTACGAAGCTAAATAAAGTGGGATTATAATGAGATAGGCTATTTGCGGCGGTTGTGTGGGATAAAGAGGTGGTTGTATGATAAAAATAGGTCTTACAGGCGGTATTGGCAGCGGGAAAAGTACAATATCAAATATGCTAAAAGAAAGAAAATTTACAGTTATAGATGCAGATGTGGTAGCTAGAGAAGTATTAAAAATATATCCTGAAATACTCCTAGAAATAAAAAAAGAATTTGGAGAAAAATTCTTTGATGAAGAAGGCACACTAAGGAGAAAAACTTTAGGAGAGGTTATATTTTCTAATGATGAGAAAAGAAAAAACTACGAAAAAATAATAATGCCTTTTATAAAAAAGGAGATCTTCAAAAGAATTGATCAATGTGAGCAAGAAGGAAAACAAGTATGTTTCGTAGATGGTGCTACTTTAATAGAAAACAGAGTTAATGATGAAATGGACACAAATATACTGGTTTATGTTGATTTAGAATCGCAAATAGACAGGGTAAAAAGCAGGGATAACTTAACGAAAGAACAAGTTATTAATAGAATTAAGTCGCAGATGCCACTAGAAGACAAAAAGCTATATGTAGATTTTATAATTGATAACTCAGGTACTATAGAAGAAACTAAAATAAATTTAGATAGGACATTAAAAGAGATTGGCAAAAAATATAGGGGGGTGGAGTGTCTTAAAGCATAAAAGCTTATAAGACATATTGTACATTGAAAAATATAAAAGGATTAATATGGATTATATTATTAGCAGTAATAATTATGAATGCAAAAAATATAGCAAGACAATTTTTTCCTATTAAATATACAAAATATATATTACAATATTCGAAGCAATATGATTTAGATCCATATTTAGTATCAGCAGTAATAAAAACTGAAAGCAACTTTGACAAAAATGCCAGATCTAATAAGAATGCATGTGGACTTATGCAAATAACGCCAGATACTGCTCAATGGGCAGCAGAGAAAATGAATATAAAAAATTTTGATAAAAAAATGCTTAGTGACCCGGAATTTAACATAAAAATGGGATGTTGGTATTTAGATAACTTAAAAGAGGAATTTGGTGGGAATATAGATGTTGTATTAGCCGCTTATAATGGTGGAAGAGGAAATGTTGAAAAATGGCTTAAAAATTCTCAGCATTCATTAGATGGAAAAAATCTTCATTATATTCCTTTTAAAGAAACTGATAAATATGTAAAAAAGATTAGAGTAAACTATAGAATCTATAAATATTTATACAAGGATAATCTAAGCAAAACTTAGGTTATCCTTGCTTTTTTCGTTATTTTCCTATTGACGTTTTAAATATACCGTAGTAAAATCTTATTAGTCGATAGGGTGTACGAGGAAATAGCGAAAAAATCGTGTAGGTATCGGCTTAAATATGCGAGAGTGGCGGAATCGGCAGACGCGCACGTTTGAGGGGCGTGTGGGAGACCTTACGGGTTCAAGTCCCGTCTCTCGCACCATTTTTATATTAAAACCGTTGAAAATACTGGTGTGAAACACGTTGTAAATAGCAACACGTTTATTGAGAAAATAATCAATAGGCATGTTGCTATTTTTTTTATTAGACATATTTCTATTATTCCTATAAAGAATGAAGAAGTAAAAATAGTATCTTATTCTGATGGTTCAATAGTTGTACATGTTCAAGAAACAATATACTAAAAGATATGTGGTGTAATAAAACATTAAAAGAAAGTTATATACAGAATGATAACAGATATCTTATAGTAGAAGTTATTAATGAATAGTATTATAGAGAGAAATTGATCTGATTAATACAAGCACTCAATTAATTTGGGTGCTTTTCTCTTAAGTAATATTTTTACACTTATACACATAGATATTACTAATAAAAATTAAAATAGAGGTTAAAAATGTTTGATATTTTTATGTTAGGTGCAAGTATAATTTTTCTTATAATTGGATTGATTGATTATAGAAAACATAAACGTAATGGTTTTTTAGTAGCTAGTGGAACAATGATGTTTGGATATATTTTCGTAAAAGTTATAGATACAATATTTAAATAATGCTCTAAGAATAAAGTCCCATTCCTTTTAATATATATGATAATGAGGTGGTATTTTATGATTAGTGATAGCGAAGAAAGATTTGATACTGAAAAGGATGAATTAGTCTGGACTAAAATTGTTACAATAAATCCGTATCCACATCATTTTGAAAGTAGTTATCATGTTGTTAAGTATTATAAAACAGAGGATGATGAAGAATATTATTTGTTTGAATACATTATGGCGGATAACAAAGGGGCAATAGTAAATAACTTTAATGGATCGTATTGGAAAGCAGTAGTTGAACAATTTGATATTGCTGATAATACTTATATATATTCTCAGGATGTTCACCATAAGAGTAATTATGGGCTAATAATAAGAGGAAAGTTTATAAAGCAACATATAGAAGAATATATGAATAGAGTGCCTTAAATATATGAATAGAGTGCCTTAATTGGTACTCTTTTTATTTTGTCTAAAAAAGTTATAGTATAAGTAAATATGTTATAATACTCCCATATAGTAATTTTATGGGGGTTTTTTATGTTTTGGAAAAAGAAAAAAGAAGAAGAAAGATTTTATAGAGACTGCCTAGATTTATATCAAGAAGAAATAAAAGATAATGTGAAAAATAAGAATGAGCATGATGACATATTAGAATTGACTAAAAAGATAAGAGATGATTATATTGAAAGAATAAACAACAATGAATTAGATATAATGTCTGAAAAGATAAGACTTGAGCATAGTATAGGAAAGTATAATACAACGTTTATGGGATATTCTGCAAATTTATATATAGGAATAATATCTGGTATTTTTGGATTTTATTTTCAAAGATCAGGTATATTTAATAACGTAATCAAAATAAAGGGATTTTCAGACTCGGCAAATCAAACAATAGGTGTTATTGCTAACTTTATAACTTTTATGATACTAATATTTGTTTTAACTGCACTTATGGGTGATAAAAGTACTAGAAAAAGTAAAAAAGTATCATTAATCAATAATATTAGATTAAAAGTTCTAGAAGATATAGAAAAAGGGAATAGTTTAAAGAAGAATTCATCATTGGATGAAGTAGCTGCTACTACTGATGATATAGAAAAAGATATTATTAGTAAGAGAGATAGTAGAGGAATAAGATGGTTAGTAAATATTATGCCTATAATAAAGATTGGAAGAAGAAAATAGTTTAAGATTATTTTATTACAAATAATTTCATAATCTCTAAGGTAATAATAGAGTTGCCAAGCAAGAAGTATCTATAGGTAATACTTTTATAGATTTAATTAAAGGTATTTTTGGACTAGTGTTTTGGGGAGGATTATTATATTTTGTGTGAAAAATATGAACAGAATTATATAGACATAAATACTTAGTGGAGAAAAATATGTACTTGACATAAAATAAAAATAGTATATAATTATAAATATCAGTAGAAAATAATTATTAACAAACACTGCTTGTTTACATTATAGTCGTTTATACATTCCCTGTATAATATAATCCCCCTTACCTCATTATAACAAGGTACAATTAATTTTGTACCTTATTTTTTTGGTATATTATTAAGTAGTAACAACTATATATAATAGGTAGGGATTTTTTAAAACTATAATATATATTTTAATTGAATTATTAAATTTATTATGTTAAAATACATTCAGAGGAATAATAGTAAGCGTATTGCAAAATGATGTTTTTAACATGTTGAAGTGTTGATATATAATGGTTTAACGGTGATTAAATCAAAGTCACGTTTGAGGGGTGTGTGGGAGGAGACCTTACGGGTTCAAGTCCCGTCTCTCGCATCATTTTTATATTAAGCAGCAGGGATATAAATAAGAAAAGGTGCTAATATAAAGGTTTTCATAAAACTATTGACGGCTAATTAAAGTTGTAGTAAAATAATTTTAGTTACAAGATGTTGTTTATTAAAAAGGATTATATTTTTAACTAAGTAATAAATAGTACACAATTTCTGAAATATTCGTTAAGCTCTTATTTTGAACCTACATTACAAGAACGGGAGTTCAATATTTAGATGAGTATATGTACTTTCATGTGAGTCCTTTTACGGCATTGAGGGCGATAGAAACATCTGTGAGAACACCCACCTATCGAGAGATAGGTGTCAAAATTAGAGTACCGGTATTTTGGATATAATATGGATATAATATATTTTATTGAGAGGTAGAAATACCTCTCTTATTTATTTTGTAATCTCAAATAAAGATCTGGAAGCTTTTGTTCCAGACCTTATAGTTATTTTATAAATGTCTATCTTTTATTTTGTCTAGATTGTTCATTAAGCTGTCTAGTTTCCTGAAGGTCAGCGTTATTTGAGTTGCTGGATATAGAGCTTGTAACACCAGATGCTGCAGAACCTGAAGCAGATCTTGATTGAGCATTAAGCTGTTTAGTTTCTTGTAGAGCTGCATCGTTTTTAATATTAGTTATATCACTAGATGTATTACCAGATGTAGATGAACCTAAAGCTGATCTAGATTGTTGATTAAGTTGTCGTGTTTCTTGTAAATTAGCATTATTTGTGCTGCTAGTTATGCCGCTGGAAGCATTACTAGTAGTGTTTCCAGATCTAGATTGTTGATTAAGTTTTTTTGTTTCTTCTAAATTGTTATTAGTCATTGATTTTCTCCCTTCGATTGTTAACATATATTAGCATATGAGATTATCTCATATAACTATTTATATAATTCCCTATGAGAATAATGATATTCAAGATACTATTCACATTAATAGATATATAAGGGAATTTTATAGGATAAGAGTAAAGGTATCAAATACTTTTAAAAAAGCTTTATTGATATTTATGCTTACGTTATATTTAATAAAATATATGGTTGTTCCAAAACGAGAAAAATAAAAATTTCGCTAATTGTAGATCTATAACTTTATTCATTAAAAAAATATTGTTTTATAAAAAACTATTTTAACGAAAAAAGTCTTTTAATATAGGCATTATTTTTGTAAACTAAATATATATTACAAATTCCTATATTATAGAAATAAACTATAGGTTAATGGAAAAATATAACATCAATGTTATTTAAAACTATAGATATATAATTATTTAAATTAATATATAGTGTATACTAAATAAAAAAATTGGAGGAAGAATAATGAATGAAGAATATGTAAGGCATGCAGACCCGTTTATAAAGGCAAGTCAGGAAATTTTATTACAGGTTGCTAATGAAGAAACAGAAATTGGAGAAATATTTTTAAGAGATTCATCTTTTAATGGAGATAATGTAATTATTGTAATAGGGTTAGTGGGGGATCTTCACGGACAGGTTATTTTTAGTTTATCACAGGATTTAGCATGTAGTATTGCATCAAAAATGATGTGTGGAATGCCTGTAACTACACTAGATGAAATTTCAAAATCTGCCGTGGGAGAGCTTGCTAACATGATCTCTGGAACCGCTGCTATGATATTTTCTTCTAATCAAATTAAACTAGACATAACACCACCTACGGTGATGGTTGGTAATAGTATTGAAATATCTACAACTAAATCAAAATCCGTAAGTGTTTCTTTAAAAATGAAAAATGGACATTCTTTTAATATAAATGTTTCAGTTTCATAAGCTTATATGTTGAGGAATATTACATATATTAATAGCGTTAACTATAAAATTGAGGTGAAACAAATTCTATGAGTAGTAAGTACTTAATAATTGATACATCAATACTTCCTGATGTATTTGTAAAAGTTATAAGAGTAAAAGAGTTGTTAAGAACAGGTGGCGTAAAAGATATATCAGAGGGTGTAAAACAGGTTGGCATAAGCAGAAGCACTTACTATAAATACAAAGACTTTGTATTTACTCTATCTGAAGGAATAATTGGACATAAGGTTACCTTAGGTCTAGTTCTTATACATCAAGCTGGAGCTTTGTCGAAAATTTTAGATAAAGTGGCTTTTAAAAAAGGAAACATACTAACAATTAATCAAGATATTCCTATAAATAATGCTGCCAGTGTGACAATTACTTTAGATGCATCCAAGCTAGAGGTAGACATTAACGAATTTGTAGAGGAGTTAAAATCTATTGAAAATGTTATAAAGGTTGATTTAATAGCCGTAGAATAAGGAATGCAGTTGAATATATTTATTTAAATACCACCTTACTCAAAAGTAATTATTTATAAAATGTTCATACATAAAAGGAATTTAAAGTTTAATGTAGAATTTAAAATTTAAGTACTTTTTATTAATGTAAGTGAGGTGAAGGTATGATAGATATAGAAATCACATTTAACGATATCAGAGTTACAAATATTGAGAAGAAAGATTTACCTCAAATACATACATGGATGAAACTAGAGAATCAGTTCATAGATAAAGAAAATAACCTAAAAAATTTAAATGAACGATTTCTAGAGAGCTATATAAGTGAATGTGAATTTTTCCTAAAGATAAATAAGGCTAATACACTTATAGGTATAATAAAGGGTAGATTAGAATTTAAAAGTCTCAATGAAATGTGGATATGGTTTTTCTACTTAAATGATGAATATCATTCAACAGGACTAAATTATGACATAATAAATAAATTAATGAACTACTTTTCAGAAGAATATGATGTTAGTATATTTTTCACTAGATTATTAAATAATGACTGTGAGAATGTTAATTTTTGGAAGAATACAGGTTTTCATATAGTTAGAATGGTAAAAAGTTTTTATGACATAGGTGGAAAATATATGGATATGTTAATAATGAAAAAAGAGTAAAGTACTCCTCTAGGTTTTCAAGGACATACTTTAATTTTACATAGTTAAATGTAATAAATCATTAATATATTAAATATTAATATATTAATGAGATGTAAAATTTTATGTTATCCTTATAATTAAAACTTGGAGGTGAAACAGTGAAATACACACGATATGATTTAAAAAAGGCAAATAGTGATAAGACTTTAATAGTTATGATGTTCTTTATACTTATCCTAGCTTTTGTGTTAGGAACTATTATTTTCAGATTGTTAGTTAGGAGCCCTGACAGTTACAATAATAAGTCTGATATTAATGCTAATGCTTCAAACAATAATAATAAGTCAGTTAACAATAATATAAGTAAGTTAGTTAAGTTTATAATTGTACAAGGTGGAATTTATCAAAATAAAGAAAATGCAGATGCAGAAAAAATTTTGCTAAATCAGTATGGCACGCCATTTAGCGTTGTTGAAGGTAACAAAACTAGAGTATTACTTGGAATCTATTCAGAAGAACAGGGACAAAAAATTATAAAATCGCTTACAGATCAAAAAATAGACAATTCTAAAATTACTATAAATATAAGTAATAGTGATTTGTGTGATTCTGAAATCACAGAAATAATTAGTGCTAACTTACAGATATTAAATAAACTTGCAGAAAAAAACGTGAAATCAATACAAACCGATGAAATAAAAAAATGGTGTTCCTCTTTAAATAAAGTAGATGAAAATAGCAAAAATATATCTATATTGAATGATTTAAAGGACAATATTAATAAAATGCCTAAAGATTTATCTAAGGACAAGGCAGAAGAAAATTATATATATATATATAATTTAATGAACAAAATGAAATTAGAATAGTTCTTAGCAGGTATAGAAAATCCTTCAGTGGATTTAATACCTGCTTTGTTTTTATAGGGGAATTTTTGTAATCATTACATTTATATCAATTATTTTAAAAATTTTATTAAACCATATTCTACATACTTGTTTATGTTTTTATTAAATGTTAAACTATAAAAGATATATTATTAAGGTAGGGGATGTTTGTGAGAGGGGCTGAAAAGAGCATAAGTTTCCTATGGTTTGTAATATTTTTAGGGGCAATATGTGGAAGCCTTGTTGGGGATATATTAGGAAATAACGTGAGAATTTTAAATTTTTTGAAGAATTCTTATGCCATAGGAACGTCAACACCTAGTGTATTAGACCTTAAAGTCGTTATTTTAACTTTAGGTTTAAATTTAAATATTAATATTATGACTATAATTGGTATAATTATGGCTATAATACTATACAGGAGATTTTAGGAAGTGATTTAATGAAAATTATTTTAGCATCAGCTTCTAGTAGAAGACAAGAACTTTTAAAACGGTTAACAGAAGAATTTTCGATTATTATAAGCAACTTCGATGAAAGCTCAGTTAACTTTAATGGTGATTGTGGTTCTTATGTAGAAGAGCTTGCCCTAGGGAAAGCAAAGGATGTGAGCTATAGGGTAGAAGGTAAGTCTATCATAATAGGTTGTGATACAGTAGTATCTTTTAAAGGTAGGGTTTTAGGAAAACCTAAAGATAAGGATGAAGCATTTACTATGCTTAAAGCATTAAGCGGAAATGTACATCAAGTATATTCGGGTATAGCTGTTATAAACAAGTTAACAGGTAGAATTATAAAGGATTTTGTTTGTACCGATGTAAAGTTTGATATTTTATCTGATAATCAAATAGAGAAATACATAGAAAAAGAAGAATACAGTGATAAAGCTGGTGCTTATGGAATTCAAGGTTATGGAGGAGTTTTTGTTGAAGAAATTCGTGGATGCTACTATAATGTTGTAGGGCTTCCTTTAAATAAACTGCTTAAAATGTTAAAGGAGATGGGGGTAAATCTATAAAAGGAGTTAAAATATGAATCAAACACTTAAAATTTTAGATTTGCCTGAAAATGAAAGACCAAGAGAAAGATTGTTGAGATATGGTGGTGAAATTCTATCTAATGCAGAACTTCTAGCAATAATTTTAGGATCAGGAAGTAAAAAGGAGAATGTCTTAGATTTAAGTAACAGAATTATTAAAGAAAAGGGCGGGTTAAGAGGGCTTATAAATTCTAATATAGAGGACTTTATGACTCTTCATGGCATTGGCAGGGCTAAGGCAGCTCAACTTATAGCCCTATCTGAGCTTTCGAAAAGATTTAGATCTTATAGAGATGGCAGTGAATATAAGATTTCTAACCCAAAGGATGCGGCAGAGTTAGTTATGGAAGAAATGAGAAGTTTAAAACAGGAACGCCTAAAGGTAATCATGCTTAATACTAAAAATATTGTTGTACATATCAAAGATGTTTCCGTTGGAAGCTTGAACTCTTCAATTGTGCATCCAAGGGAGGTATTTTGTGATGCTATTAGAAAAAGCAGTGCTTCCATAATTATATGTCATAACCATCCTTCAGGAGACCCTTCACCTAGTAATGAAGACATAAATATAACTCATAGATTGAAAGAGTGCGGCAAATTATTGGGAATTGATTTATTGGACCATGTGATAATTGGGGACGGTAAGTATATAAGCTTAAAAGAAAAAGGAATATTATAGAATTGAAAGGAGAAATCTAAATGGGATTTTTTGGAATATCAAGAGACATGGGAATTGATTTAGGAACAGCTAACACTTTAATATACGTTAAAGGAAAAGGTATTTTACTAAGAGAACCTTCAGTTGTGGCTATAAATAGTGACGTTAAGAAAGTTTTAGCTGTAGGAGATGAAGCTAAACAAATGATAGGTAGAACTCCAGGAAACATAGTTGCAATAAGACCTTTAAAGGATGGAGTTATTGCAGATTTCGATGTAACGCAAACAATGCTAAGAAAATTTATAGAAAAAGTAAGTCCAAAGTCTGCTTTTACTAGCCCAAGAATTGTTGTGTGTTTTCCATCAGGTGTTACAGAGGTTGAGAAGAGAGCTATAGATGAAGCTACAAAACAAGCAGGGGCTAGAGATGTGCTGCTTATGGAAGAACCAATGGCAGCGGCTATAGGTGCTGGACTTCCTGTTAACGAACCAACGGGGAGTATGATTGTAGATATAGGTGGAGGAACTACAGAGGTAGCAGTAATATCACTCGGTGGTATAGTAACAAGTAAATCCTTAAGAGTTGCTGGAGATGAATTGGATCAAGCAATTATTAGTTATATAAAGAAGGAATATAGCCTTGCAATAGGAGAAAGAACTGCTGAAAATGTAAAAATTCAATTAGGTTCTGCTTTTGATGTAGGTGAAGAAAATTCTATGGAAATAAGAGGAAGAGATTTGATATCAGGACTTCCTAAAGTTGTTAACATAACAGAAAGTGAAGTAAGAGAAGCTTTAAAAGAACCAGTAGCTTCAATAATTGAAGCTATAAAAACTACCCTTGAAAAAACTCCACCAGAACTTGCTTCAGATATTATGGACAAAGGAATAATGCTTGCAGGTGGCGGAGCAATGCTTAAAGGACTAGATCAGTTAATAAATAAGGAAACCCACATGCCTGTTCACATTGCTGAATCTCCTCTTGACTGTGTTGCCCTGGGCGCTGGAAAGGCACTAGATACTATAGATAAAATAGTAGCTAGTAGAAAATAACATATAATCATGAAGTTTTTAAGAAATAAACTGGCAGTAACTATAGTGGTACTGTCAGTTACATTTTTAATTTTAATAGTACACAGTATTAAGAGTGATAAAATGTCATTTGTGCAAAGCGGGGCAGGTATAACTTTTAATTCTATACAAGGTAGTATATATAAATTTAACAGTGGAGTTAAAGAGTGGGTAAGCTTTATATTTAATTTTTCTAATGTAAAAAAAGAAAATGAAGAACTAAAGAAAAAAAATAGTAAACTTGAAAGCAAGTTACTTGAATATGATTCTCTGAAAAGTGAAAATGAAAGACTTAGAGAAACGCTTAATTTTACAGATCAAAAATCAGAATATAATTATGTAGGTTGTGATATAGTAGGAAAAGGTGGAGAAGGACTTTTAGATCAATTGATTATAAATAAAGGAAGTAAAGATGGAATAGGAAAATACATGATAGCTATAACATATGAAGGCTTAGTAGGTCAGGTAATCTCTGTAGGGACTAATTCGTCTATAGTTCAAACTTTATCTAATGTAAATACTGCAGTTAGTGGAGATATTGAAAGAACCAATGATAATGGTATAGTTCAAGGATATAGAAGTAGTGATAATAGGCTACTTGCAAAATTGAGTTTTCTTCCTATAGAATCAGACGTAAAAAATGGTGATGTAGTTTCAACCTCGGCTATTGCAACGCCATATCCAGCACTTTATCCAAAAGGAATTAGAATTGGTTCTGTAATAAATGTAGAAGAGGATAAGGGAAAAGTAATGAAAAATGCCATAATTAAACCTTATGTTGATTTTAACAAACTTCAAGAGATATTTATAGTTGTACCTAAAAATAAAATAGACGTAAAATATTAAGGTGAGTTAAAATGAAAAAAATATTAGTATTAATTCTTTTTTTAATTTTATTTTTTATAATAGATAATGCGTTAATGCCTTACTTTTCTATAAGAGGTATCTATCCTAGCTTGCTTTTCATATTTGTAATTTGTTATTCTATTATTAATGGGAAGTGGGAAGGCTTATGGCTTGGAGCATTTTCAGGATTACTGCAGGATATATACTTTACTAATGGTTTAGGTATCAATGCTTTAGTTAACATGATTGTTTGTATTTTAGCAGGTGCTATAGGTGATGGCATTTTCAAAGAAAAAAGTCTAATTCCTGTAATGTCTTGTTTGGGATTAAGCTTATTAAAAGGAGTTTTCCTAATTGTAATACTATATATAAGCAATATATATGTAAATGTTCAGGATATATTTTTTATAGGTGTTTATAATATGATTATAAGTATAGTTATGTACAAAAAAGTGTATAAACTCTGCAATAAACAATATATGCAGAAAAGGTGGAAATTTTAGAGGAATGGTGATCTTATGATTAAAGATAAAGATAAAAAGTTCACTAGATATACTGCGTTGACAATGATAATGATTTTTATATTTACTGGTATAGCATCTAAGTTATTCCTTTTACAAATAGTTAAAGGAGCAGAGTATAAGGAAAAAGCTGACAATAAATCCATAAGAGAAATTCCAGATGCTGCACCTAGAGGAAACATAATAGATAAAAATGGTAGCATATTAGCATCAAGTGATAAAATGTATGTGCTTGTGTATAATCAGACAGATGAAAATGATAAGAAATTTTTCGATACAATGGACAAGGTGTTTAAAATTCTAGACGAAAATGGTGAAGCCCAACAGGATGACTTTGAACTTAAAGTAAGTCCCTTTAGATTTGAATTCAGGAGTGATGATGCTGAGACTAAAAAAGCTCTTGAATTGAGATTTAAGAAGGACAGAGGATTTTATGAACAAAAACAAAGAGAACTTTTTAAAGATAAAAAGGAGTTAACAAAAGAAGATCAGACTAAAATTGCCGATGAAGTATTAAAAATAACTCCAGAAGAAGTCTTTAATAACCTTGTTAAACAGTATAAAATTGATAGCAAATATTCTTTGGAACAGCAAAGAAGATTTATGATAGTAAAAGATGCTATGAAAATGCAAAGTTTTTCAGGATATAAACCTATAGTAGTGGCAAACAATATAAAAAAAGAGACTGCTTTTAAGTTTTTACAAATGTTGAATGACCTGCCAGGAATAGATGTAAACACACAGCCAATAAGAACTTACCCTAATGGAGAATTAGGATCTGCATTTTTAGGATATATATCTAAGATTACATTAAATGATGATAAAGATAAAGATAGATATGAATCAAAAGGTTATGATATAAGTTCTGATTACATTGGTGTTGCAGGTATAGAAAGTAAATTTGAAGACAGACTTAAAGGCTCAAAGGGCGGACGAATTGTAAAGCTTAATAAACAGGGTAGAATAATAGAGGAACTTGGAAGTAGAGAACCTTATCCAGGTCAGACTATTCAGCTTACTATAGATAAGGATGTGCAGGCAGCGGCAGAAAATGCACTTGATAAAAAAATGGCAGAGCTAAGGGCAAATCCTTATAGTCAGTTACGTTCTAATACAGCAAATGCCACTAGAGGAGCGGCAGCAGTAATAGATGTTAACACAGGAGCTATACTAGCTCTAGTAAGCAGACCTGGTTATAATCCTAATTTCTTTGCTGTACCAGGAGGTTTGTCACAGGAGTCATATAATAAATTTTTCAGTCCGGATTTAGCACAGTTTGGAAGACAATATATTCAACAAAGAGGGTTAATGTCTTATTATTCAGGAAAAAGTGAAGAGGATGTGTTAAATATATTATTTCCACTAGATAAAAGCATAAAAAATAACACAACCATAAGACAGGATAGTTATGATATATATCCAAAGCCATTTTATAATTACGCTACTCAATCATTAGTTCCACCAGGATCTACTTTTAAGCCAATGACGGCAATTGCTGGTCTTGAAACGGGAGTTATAACTCCGGATTATAGTGTAGATGATGAGGGGTATTTTGATAAAGGTTCAGGAATACCTACATATTTTGAGCTTGATGGACGAAATGGATGGGTAAATTTAGCAAAAGCAATAGAGAAATCAAGTAATCCTTACTTTATGACAGTAGGTAAACTTCTTAGAACTGCTTTTGGTGATGATATTTTAGCTAAATATGCTTGGAAATTTGGACTAGGAGCAGATCCTAATTCAAATGTTAAGCCAGCTACAGGCATAGAAATACCAGAAAATTTTGGTCAAGTGTATAATGCTACCTCTAACAAGAATCTATTTGCCAATACTTATTTATGGAATACTATGGCCATGCTTAAAAACGGAAGTGATAACAGAGGAAGTAAGTTTATTCCAATTGACTTATATGATAATGATGATGATTCAGATAAAGTTAAAGCATTAAAAATGGATATTAAAACTCTAATACAAAACTCTATTAAAGAAGGTAGCAAGGCATTTGATAAATTAAACTATCAAAAAAAGCTGACAGATTTAACACAGCTAGATCCTCAATATAATGGAAAAAGTATTAGTACTAAAGAAATGAATACTATAACTAATGCAATATATTATATAACAGTTTCGGATGCCAATAGTCAGTTGAGAGTAGGAGCTAATATTTATGATGCTTCTATAGGTCAAGGTATGAATCATTTTACTCCAATTCAAATGGCAAATTATATTGCAACTCTTGCCAATGGAGGAACAAGATATAAAGTACATTTAGTTGATAAATTTTTAGATGCTAATGGAAAAGTAATTGAAGATAACAGTAAACCCGAAGTTATAGAAAAAACTGGAGTGAAACCTGAGAATATAGAAGCAGTTAAAGCTGGAATGATTGCAGTTAACGAAAAAGGAACTGCAGCTGGTGCCTTTCAAAACTTTCCTATAAAAACAGCAGGTAAAACTGGTACTGCCAGCTTAACTAATCAGGAAGCCTACGGAAGAACTGACTATGCTGAATATGTGGGTTTTGCACCTGTAGATAATCCACAAATAGCTGTATGTGTTATGATATTTGATGGTGGTCAAGGAGCAGGAGCTGCATATGTAGCAAGAGATATATATTCTGCATATTTTCATGTTAATGATCAAAATGGAACTCAACAAAATGGTGCACAAAATAGTAATGAAAGTACAAATACACAAAGTAATGAACAATAATTAAAAACAATAGTATGTATGTAGGTAGGTTTTACTAAAGATCTTTAAAAGCAAAGAATTGCATAATACTAGGAAAAGATATATATAAGTAAAAAACTGCTTATATATATCTTTTTTTAAATAAAACTAAAACATTAGAAGGATTTATAGATATTATGTTGAAATATTAGATAAGGTGGCTTTTGGAGGTCTAATATGTTAGATGATAATATAATTATTAAAGGTAATAGGGATGGAATAAATGCAATAATTAACATGAATAAGTTTAAAGATTTTGAGGAAATGCTCGAAGTTTTAATTGGAAGGTTATCTATTGGTAAAATGTTTTATAAAGGATGTACTATTAAGATAACAACTCAGCTTAAGTACATAAATGAAAAGGAGTTTCGTAAACTAAAGGATATTTTATTTGAACAGTTTTTAATAAAGGACTGTATACTTGAGAACAAGGAAGAAAAAAATAGCAAAGTGTTTTCGGGAATTTATGAAGGACGCACAAAGTTTTTAAGAAGAACTATTAGAAGTGGTCAAATCATAAATTACCCCGGAAATATAGTTATTATAGGAGATGTAAATGCAGGTTCAGAAATATATGCAGGTGGAAACATAATCGTTCTTGGTGCCCTTAGGGGATATGCTCATGCTGGGTTTGGCGGAAACGTAAAAGCTGTTGTAGCTGCATTTTATCTACAGCCAGAAATACTGCAAATTGCAGATATAATGACAAGATCACCAGAAGATAACGTTAAGCCGCAGTATCCTGAAGTTGCAAAAGTTAAGGGTGATACAATAATTGTAGAACCATATTTGCCTAATAAGTTTATTTAATGGAGGTAATGTAAATGGGAGAAGCTATTGTAGTTACATCAGGCAAAGGTGGAGTAGGTAAAACTACTACTACGGCCAATATTGGAACAGGTCTTGCAGCACTTGGTAAAAGTGTTGTGGTTATTGATGGAGATACTGGACTTAGAAATCTAGATGTGTTAATGGGGCTTGAAAACAGAATTGTTTTTACTTTGATAGATGTAATAGAAAATAAATGCAGATTAAAGCAAGCTCTTATAAAAGATAAGAGGTTGCAGAATCTTTATCTACTGCCTACAGCTCAAACAAAGGATAAGGATGATGTATCTACAGAACAAATGCTTAATTTAGTAAACGAATTAAAGAAAGAATTTGATTATGTAATAATAGATTGTCCAGCAGGAATTGAACAAGGATTTGAAAATGCTATAGTAGGCGCAGATAGAGCTTTAATAGTAGTAAATCCTGAAGTAACATCTGTAAGAGACTCTGATAGAGTTATCGGAAAGCTTGATGCTAAAGGCTTAGAAAACCATCAATTAATAGTTAATAGAATAAATTATCAGATGACTAAAAGTGGAGATATGCTAGATGTGAATGATATACTTGATAGTTTAGCTATAGAATTGATAGGTGTAGTTCCAGATGATAAAAATATAACTATTTCAACTAATAGAGGAGAACCCGTAGTATTAGATAACAAGGTTTCTGCAGGACAAGCTTTTAGAAATATAGCCAGAAGAATAACTGGTGAAGCAATACCCTTCATGGATTTAAGTGATACTCAGGAAGGTATATTTTCCTCAATAAAGAGAATGTTTAGAATTAAATAAACAAGGAGGAAAGGAAATGGAATTGTTTAAGATATTCTCACAAAAGCCATCTCCAAAAGATATGGCAAAGGAAAGATTAAAGTTAATTTTAATACATGATAGAGCAAGTGTTTCTCCGGAACTATTAGAGTCTATAAAAGAGGATATACTAAATGTTCTTTCAAAGTATGTAGAGATTGATACTGGAGAAATAGATGTAAAAATGACCAAGATGGAAGAAATTGAGGGAGATTCGCCAGCATTAATAGCAAGTATTCCTATTAAGAAAATGAAAGTTGATAGATAAATTGTAGCTATGTATAAAATTATACATAGCATTTTTTTTTCAATATGGTATAATCGTATTTGTATTGGAGGGATAAAGTAAGATGCTTAACAAGCTAATATTAGGAAAAAAACTATTCAGAGAATTAGATATTACTGCTATTGTTATAGTAGTTATTATAGTAGTATTTGGTTCTTTAAACATATATAGCGCTAAACATTTACAAGTTGTAAACGGGCAATCGGTTGGTGCTTATTATTTAAGAGCTCAGCTAATTTGGCTAGTTATTGGATTAATCTTAAGCTATTTTATATTAGTATTTGATTATTCTGTAATACAAGGTTATACTAATATAATCTATTGGTTCGGGATATTTTTACTTGTATTAAATCGTATATCCATATTTAAATCTACAGTTAATGGAGCTGCATCATGGATTAAAATAGGTGGTTTTTCAATGCAGCCATCGGAATTCGCTAAAATAGGAATGATAATAATGCTGGCAAAGCAATTAAATGATATGGAAGGAAAAATAAATGATTGGAAGAACTTCTTAAAGTTAACTGCCTATGCAGCGCTGCCTATGCTTCTTATAGTAGTACAGCCTGATATGGGAATGACTATGGTTTGCTTCTTTATTGTGCTTGGAATTTACTTTTCAGCTGGACTAGATTTAAAGGTAATAGGCGGTGGTATATTGGGAGTAATTATTGCTGTTGCTATCGTATGGAATTCATCAATTATAGAATCCTATCAAAAAGCTAGATTAGTATCATTTTTAAATCCAGAAGCAGATGAATTAGGAACAGGACTTCAGCTTATACAATCTCAAATTGGAATAGGATCAGGAGGAATTTTAGGTAAAGGCTTTTTAAAAGGTACACAAATATCGGGAGGCTTTGTACCAGAAGCACATACTGATTTTATATTTTCCGTTGTAGGGGAAGAGTGGGGATTAATTGGAGCTGTAATACTTTTAATTTTATATGGGATACTAATATATAAGTTTATAAATATTGCTAAAAATTCCAAAGACATTTTTGGATCCGTAATTTGTATAGGAATGATATCTACCATGTTATTTTCTATATTACAAAACATAGGAATGACTATAGGTATAATGCCTATAACAGGAATAACATTACCATTTATGAGCTATGGGGGTAGTTCTATGTTGACAAGTTTCATAAGCTTAGGACTTGTTTTAAATATAGGAATGAGAAGAAAAAAAATTAATTTTTAGGGGGAGTAATTATGAAGATTGCATTAATTGCACATGATAAGAAAAAAGATGATATGGTAGACTTTGTAAAAAGGTATAAAGAGTACTTTGAAGAGCATGAGATCTTTGCAACTGGTACTACCGGCGGTCTTGTTTCAGAAATAGTTGGGTTAAAGGTACATAGATTTTTATCTGGACCTTTAGGAGGAGACCAACAGATAGGAGCAAAGGTTGCACAAGGAGAAATGGATTTTATTATTTTTCTAAGAGATCCACTTACTTCACAGCCACACGAACCAGATGTATCTGCGCTTCTTAGAATATGTGACGTTCATCATGTTCCACTTGCCACTAACATTGGCTCAGCAGAAATATTTGTAAAAGCTTTAAAGCATCATGGAGACTGCTAGTAAATCTTGTACATGCCCTAATGGTTATGCCATTAGGGCTTTTCTATTGTCATAAAATATTATATATGAAAATATATATATATCAGTAATTGCAAAGTGCCAAAGAGTAAGAATAACAATAAGAAATGGGGGAAGGGTATGTATGGGAAGTTATGAATCAGAATATGAAAGTTATTACAATTCTTTAAAAAAGAATGGAAGAGCAGTATACTCACCTTCTTATAATAATTATAGCAAGAATTCAGGTTTGGTAAGCTTAGGTATTAATAAAAAAGGTTATTTAATTAAAAGAATAATAAGAGATTTAGTAGGTGTGCTTTTATTATTTATATTTATCATTTCCTGTAAGATAGTTTCTATGCCTAAAACACAGGCTGTTTATAATTATTCAAAAAATATTGTAAATAAAACATATGATTATAAACAGGTAGAAGAAAATATTAGAAGTATTGATTTAAAACAAATACAATATAAAATTATGAATACTATTGAACAGTTTAGAAAAAGAATTATAAGTAATGAAGCTAGAAATAGTGTTGAAAAAGATAAAATTGTCTTACTTATAGAAGGAATGAAATACTTATAAAAAATGATTTGTAGAGGTATTCTTGTGGTTAAGATAAGCAAATATTTTATTCCTTATATAATATTTTTAGTTTATATTGGATATAACGGTCAGTTAGTATATTCTTTTTTTATTGTAATTTTTCATGAATTTATTCATTATGCTTTTGCTAAGTTCTATGGTTTTTCAGGTTTTGATATAGAACTTATAGGTGTCGGGGCTTCTATAAAACTTAAAGATTTGGATGAAGCTTCTCCAAAACAAGATTTAATTATATCAGCTTCGGGACCTATGGCTAATTTAATTTTATGTATAATATTTTATTTTTTATATAAGAATTTTCAATATAACGAGCTATATATGTTATTTAAAGGAAATTTATCCATTGGTTTATTCAATCTTATTCCAGCATTTCCGCTAGATGGAGGTAGAATACTAAGAGATATATTAAACTTTAGATTCATATATAAAAGAGCAAATAAAATTATGATAAGTGTAAGTATTATAATTGCCATACTTCTTATGTTTCTTTATATACTGCTATTTTTGGAGGGGCATAATAATTTTAATATTGGTATAATTGGCTTATTTATAATAGTATCGTCATTAAGAGAGAATGAGAGGATAGCATATATAATTATGGGGGATATTGTAAGGAAAAGGCATAAGTTTATAAAAAGAGGACATATAGAAAACAAAAACACATCTATTTATTATAAAATGAATTTATTAAGTGCAGTGTCTTTATTTGATAAAAATAAATATAACGTTTTCACAGTTTTAGATGAAGAGTTAAAGGTTATGGATATAGTATACGAAGAAGAGATATTAATTGCCCTTAAACAATATGGGAATATTACAATAGAGGAGTTCATGAAAATAGAAAATATTGAAACAAAGTAGTATGAAGAAATAACATTTTAATTTATATATTAATATGTTAGAATATAAAAATGTGGATAAATCTAAAGTTACAAGCACTGGAAGTACTATAGATACTTGGTGTTTTATAGCAGATAAACACAAGAGGAGGATTTTTAATGAATAGAGTTTCAGATGATATACTATTTAGAGTAGAAAAGCCGTCGCGTTATATAGGTGGAGAGTTTAATTCCTATAATAAGGATAAAGATAAAGTAGATATTCGTTATGCATTTTGTTTTCCAGATGTTTATGAAGTAGGAATGTCACATTTAGGTATGAGGATTTTATATCACATTTTAAATGAGAGAGAAGATACTTTCTGCGAAAGAGTTTTTGCTCCATGGCCAGACATGGAAAATCTCATGAGAGAAAATAACATACCATTGTATGGTTTAGAAAGTAAAGATCCTATAAAAGACTTTGATTTTATAGCATTTACACTTCAGTATGAAATGAGCTACACTAATATATTAAATATGATTAATTTAAGTGGAATACCTGTAAGGGCTTCAGAAAGAGGAGAAGATGATCCGATTATCATGTGCGGTGGACCCTGTGCGTATAATCCTGAGCCACTATATGATATAGCAGATTTCTTTGCCTTAGGTGAAGGCGAAGAGCAGATGCACGAAATTATGGATTTGTATAAGAAGTATAAAGGTAAGGGTAAGAAAAAAGAGTTCTTAAGAGAGTTATCTCATATTGAAGGAATATACGTACCATCTCTTTATACTGTTGATTATAATGAGGACGGAACTATAAAAGAATTTAAGCCATTATATGATGATGTGCCAGTAAAAATTAAGAAAAGGATAATTTCAAATTTTAATGATGTGGCTTACCCAGAAAATTTGATTGTACCTTATACAGATATAGTACATGATAGAATAGTATTAGAAACTTTTAGAGGTTGTACTAGAGGCTGTAGATTTTGTCAGGCGGGTATAGTTTATAGACCTGTAAGAGAAAAGAAAACTGATAAATTATTAGAGTTAGCAGAAAAATTAATAAAAAATACAGGATATTCGGAGTTATCATTAACTTCTTTAAGTATATGTGATTACTCTGATATTAAAAATTTAATATATAGTATTGTGGAAAAACATGAAAAAGATAAAGTTGGGGTTTCACTACCATCTCTTAGAATAGATTCATTTTCAGTGGATTTGATAAATGAGATTCAAAAGGTTAGAAAGACTGGACTAACTTTTGCTCCTGAGGCAGGAACACAGAGAATGAGAGATGTTATAAATAAAGGCGTTACTGAACAAAATTTAATGGACTCTACTAAAAGTGCATTTCAAGCAGGCTGGTCTACAATAAAATTATATTTTATGATTGGGCTTCCTTATGAAACTATAGAAGATGTTGAAGGAATCGCGGATTTATCTCAAAAAGTTGTAGATCAATATTTTAGTGTTCCAAAGGAAAAGAGAAAAAAAGGCTTGAAAGTTACTGTAAGTACTTCAATATTCGTACCTAAACCATTTACTCCATTTCAATGGGTACCTCAGATAAAAATGGAAGATGTAAAAGATAGAATCAAAGCTTTAAGAGGAGCAATAAAGAGCAGAAATATTGTTTATAATTGGCACGAAACTCCTGTAAGCTATTTAGAGGCTATATTTGCAAGAGGAGATAGAAGGCTCTGCAATGTTTTAATTAAAGCTGCCGAAAAAGGTGCAAAATTCGATGGTTGGTCTGAATACTTTAACTATGACATTTGGATGGAAGCTTTTAAAGAATGCGATGTAGATGGAGACTTTTATGCATATAGAGAAAGAAGTTATGATGAGATACTTCCTTGGGACTTTATAGATGTAGGAGTAACGAAAGAGTTCCTAATAAGAGAAAATGAACTAGCTAAAAAAGCTGAAGTAACACCAGACTGCAGAGAAGGATGTACAAATTGCGGTGTGAATAAAAAACTAGAAGGGAAGTGCTTTGAAGGTGCGTTATTTAATAAAATTCAGTAAAGAAAGTAATATAAAATTTATAGCACACTTAGACTTTATGAGAACAATTCAGAGAATGATAAAAAGATCAGGACTTCCCGCAGAGTATTCTAAGGGGTTTAACCCTCACATAAATATGTCCATGGCTCAGCCTTTAGCAGTAGGGGTTTATTCTTCTGGGGATTACATGGATGTAGCTTTTGAAGAAGAAATAGATAACAATATAATAAAAGATAACTTAAATTCCAGTGCCCCTATGGGAATAAGGATTATAGAAGTTGTTAAAATAAAAGAAGAGCAAAATAAAAAAGTTTTTAAGTCTATGGCAGCAATTGATGCAGCAAAATACCATATAGCTATAAAATATGATAATATACAATGCCTAGATGAAGAAATAAAAAAGCTTTTGAGTTCTAGTCAGTGGGTTACTATAAAAAAGAGTAAGAGTGGGGAAAATACCGTAGATATTAAACCTATGATAAAGAATTTTGAGTATGAAATTAGAGAGAATGCACTAGTTATTAATACTATAATCTCTTGTGGTAGCAGAGAAAACCTATCACCTGAGCTTTTAGCAGCATTTATACAGGAAAATACAACAGGAGCTAAAGTAAACTCTTTTGTAGATATAAAAAGAGAGGAAATGTATGCTGAAACTAAGAAAAAATTAGTACCGCTTTATGAATACGCTAAAATGATATAAACTTAAGGGATAAAATATGTTGAGAGTTGAGGATTAGAAATTAGATATGTTTAATTTTTAGTTCTCAACTCTCAATTTAAAAAAGAGGGTGATATGTTGAAAGAAATATTCATCGAAAGACAGAAAGAACTTTTAAGGATTGCTGTAAAAGAAAATGATGAATTAAAAGAATGTCTTATAGAAGGTAATAGTACAGAGCCATACCCAGGAGAAATATATATAGGTGTGGTAAAAAATATTGTACCTGCCATAAAATCTGCTTTTATAGATATAGGATATAAGAAAAATGCATACATGTATTTAGATACTAAATTTAAAAATACCAACATAAAGAAAGGCGAAGAGCTATTAATACAAGTTGTCAAGGAAGATGTTGGAAATAAAGGTGCTAAGGTTGTTAACGCATTAAGCATACCTGGTAGATACTGTGTGCTAGTTACACTTAATAAAGATATAAGCTTTTCGAAGAAAATAGAGGATAAAAGTATAAAAGAACGTATTATTAAACATATTATAAAACCTAAAGATATAGGAATAATGATTAGAACCAATGCCGCTGAGACTTCAGTAGATATAATAAATGAGGAAATAGAAAAGCTATATTCAGTATATAATCAAATGTGTGCTAAAGCTAAGCATTCTACAAAACCAGGACTTATATTTGATGATGGTGGAATTTTAGGAAGAGTATTAAGAGATAAATTGGATAATAGTAGCTTTAGAATATATGTAGATAACGAAAATGATTACAAGTTTGTAGAAGATTTTTTAGATGATGCTGTACAAGTAAAGAAGAATTTGAAATTACATGAAGAAGGAAGAACACTATTTAGTTACTACGGTATTGAAAAAGAAATACTAAGTTTAAGGAACAATAGGATCTATTTAAATTGTGGAGGATACTTAGTTATAGATAAGACTGAGGCAATGCATGTAATTGATGTTAACTCAGGAAAGAATGTAAAAGGTAATTCTATGGAAAAAACTGCTTACATCACAAATTATCAAGCTGCTGAAGAGATTGGAAGACAGGTAAGGTTAAGAAACTTGGGTGGTATTATAGTCGTAGATTTTATCGATATGGATAATGATAACAATAAACAAAAAGTTATGGAAAAACTTAAAGAAGGCTTTAGAGATGATAAAAGTAAAACTGTAATATATCCTTTCACTGAACTAAACCTAGTTCAAATTGCAAGAAGACGAATGGGGAAATCTATATATGATTATATAGAAGAAGATTGTGGATTATGCTATGGAAAGGGTAAGAGAATTAAGTTATCATATTTATGTATGCTTATAAGAAATGAAATTATAAGAATAGATGAACATAGAGATATAAAAGATATACATATACAGCTGAATGAAATTTATAAAAAAGATATAGAAGGTGACATATTAGACTTTGTTAAGAATATCAATGGGTTAGATAAGCGCATTTATGTTACATATTCAAGTGAGGAACAATTTAAGGTAGAGGCTCTGATATTTATGAACCAAATACAAAATTTACATACATTTAAAATTTATGAGTAAAAAACTTTACAAGTATTAGTATATGTGTTAAAATGGCTTTTGTAGACCGCACAGATTAGGTTTTAAATCATAAAGTTTTTATGTACCTTAATTGGCGAGACTGGATTGAGGAGGTGTTTTTATGTACGCAGTTGTAGTTACTGGAGGAAAACAATACAGAGTTGCAGAAGGAGACGTTATATACGTTGAAAAACTTGACGCTGAAGTTGATGCAACAGTTGAATTAAGCGATATTCTTGCAGTAAGCAAGGAAAACGGAGAGTTCGTTGTTGGAAAGCCTGTAGTTGAAGGAGCTAATGTTACTGCTAAAGTTTTAGCTCAAGGAAAAGGTAAGAAAGTTATAGTTTTTAAGTATAAGAGAAAGAAAGACTATAGAAAGAAACAAGGACACAGACAACCATACACTAAGATACAAATAGAAAAAATAAACGCATAGTATGGTAAGTGTAAATTTTAAAAAAAAATCTTGTAATTTAGTTTCAGTTATTATGACAGGGCATGCTGAATCTGTGGATGCAGAATATGATATGGTGTGTAGTGCTATTTCAGCTGTGTCGCAGACTATATTAATTGGTATTCTTGAAGTGTTAAAATTAAAGATTGATTATTCTATTAATGATGGTTTCTTAAATTTTTCATTGGAAAAGCTATGCCTTGATGATATAGAAAAATGTCAAGTACTGATGGAGACTATGTTGCTTGGTTTAAAAAGTATAGAAATAAGTTTCGGTGAATATATAAATATTAATGTGGAGGAGGTGTAGTACAATGTTACTTATTAACCTTCAGTTATTTGCTCACAAAAAAGGAGTAGGTAGCTCAAGAAACGGTAGAGACAGTGAAGCTAAGAGACTTGGAACTAAATGTGCTGATGGACAATTTGTTCTTGCTGGAAACATATTAGTTAGACAAAGAGGAACTAAAATCCATCCAGGAAACAACGTAGGAAAAGGATCAGATGATACTCTTTTTGCTAAAATCGACGGAGTAGTTAAATACGAAAGAGTTGGAAAAGACAAAAAGAAAGCTAGCGTATATCCTTTAGATGTAGAAGTAGTTGTAGCAGAATAATATGAATGAAGGCACCCTAATATAGGGTGCTTTTTTAAACAGTAAAAATAATACATTTACAATTAATAAATGTATTAAAATAACACATACTAATATTATTTACGTATAGAATAAAATTTAATATATTACTAAATATATTACTCGAAGAATGTTATAATTAAATATGTTTTAGCAATCCTTATCATTATATAAGAAGGAGAGTGAAGTAGAATGTTTATAGATACAGCTAAAGTTTTTATTAAATCAGGTGACGGTGGAAATGGATCAGTTTCATTTAGAAGAGAAAAATACATACCCCTTGGTGGACCAGATGGTGGCGATGGTGGCGATGGTGGCGATGTGATCTTAGTGGCAGATCCTAATATGACAACACTTTTAGATTTTACATATAAAAGAAAATATATTGCTGAGAGAGGCGGCAACGGTGCAGGATCTAAATGTTTTGGAAAAGATGGTGACGATCTATATATAAAAGTACCTATGGGAACTGTAATAAGAGATGTAGAAACTAACAAAATAATGACAGATTTAGCTCATCCAGGAGATAAGTTTGTAGTAGCAAAAGGTGGTAGAGGTGGTAAAGGTAATGTGAGATTTTGTACACCTACAAGGCAAGCACCAGATTTTGCTGAACCTGGTATGCCTGGAGAAGAAAGATGGATATCACTAGAATTAAAAGTATTAGCAGATGTAGGTTTACTTGGATTTCCTAACGTTGGAAAATCAACTTTGCTTTCAGTTGTAACTAAAGCAAAGCCAAAGATAGCAAACTATCATTTTACAACATTAAATCCAAACTTAGGTGTAGTTGATGTGCCAGGAATTCAAGGTTTTGTAATTGCAGATATACCTGGAATTATAGAAGGTGCTGCAGAAGGTGTAGGCTTAGGAATAAAATTCTTAAGACATATCGAAAGAACTAGACTTCTGATACATGTAGTAGATATATCTGGAGTTGAAGGTAGAGATCCATATGAAGATTTCCTTAAGATTAATGAGGAGTTAAAAAAATATGACGTTAAGCTTTGGGATAGACCTCAAATAATTGCTGCAAATAAAAGTGATATGCTTTATGATGAAGAAATTTTTGAAAATTTTAAAAGAAAAGTTAACAAACTTGGATATGATAAAATATTTAAAATATCTGCAGCCACAAAGCAAGGTGTAGATGAGTTAATGAAAGAAGCTGCTAGAATATTAAGCACTATTCCTGTTGTTGATTTAGAAATAAAAGAAGAAGAAAAATTTATTCCTGAAGAAAAGAGATTTACTTATACTATAAGAAAAGAAGATGATTATATATATGTAGTTGAGGGAAGTTTTGTTGATAGATTGTTAGCTAGTGTTAACGTAAATGACCCTGATGCATTAAGATATTTCCATAAGGTACTAAAAAATAAGGGTGTAATGCAGGAACTTATTGATATGGGAATTCAAGATGGAGATTTAGTAAGGCTTAATGATTTTGAATTTGAATTCTTAATTTAATTTGGAGGGTAAATATGATTACAAGTAAACAAAGAAGTTACTTAAGATCTCTTGCTAATACTATGGAACCTATATTCCAAGTAGGTAAAGATGGAATTGAGGATAACTTTTTAAAACAAATAAATGATGCGTTAGAAGCGAGAGAACTTATTAAAGTGGCTGTATTAAATAATAGTGGATATGAAGCTAGAGAAGCTTCAGACATAATATGTGAAGAATTAGGTTGTGAAGGCGTTCAATCTATAGGAAACAAACTAGTACTTTATAGAAGATCTAAGAAGAATCCTAAAATTCAGTTACCTTAATAAAGTAAAACTTAATTTATATGGGGTTTTTGTCTAGGGACTCCAGGGCAGTTTCTTATAGTGAGTTGTTATTGAAAAACTGCCCGTTAAATGCTATTTGGACATTTAACCCTATTTTATTGTAATTTGAACTAATATACTTTAAATTAGTGGGGAAAATAAAATGGTTAAAAAGGCTATTTTTGGTGGAACTTTTGATCCTATTCATAACGGACATATACATATAGCCTATGAGGCTTTATATAAACTACATCTAGATAAAGTTATATTTATGCCGTCAGGAAACCCACCACATAAATTAGAAAAAAGCATTACAGATGCTCATTTAAGATATGAAATGGTAAGTGCAGCTATAAAAGAAGAAAATTGTTTTGATATAAGCGACTATGAAATAAACAAAATAAAGCCAAGTTATACTTATGAAACTTTAGAATACTTTAATAATAAAGAAAAAAGCACTATTTGGTATTTTTTAACAGGTGTTGATTGTCTTATGGATATAGAAAGTTGGAAAAGTGCAGATAGAATTTTTCAATTATGTGAATTCGTTGTATTTAACAGGCCGGGATATTCTATGGAAAGCATAATGAATCAAAAAGATAAAATTGAGAAAATACATAGCAGCAAGATTACATTTTTAGACATTCCTCTTATGGATATATCATCTACCAGGATACGAAAGAGTATAAAAGAAGATAAAAATGTAAGCTACCTTGTGCCTGAAAGTGTTTACCGTATGATTAAACATCTGAATCTTTATAGAGATTAGCACATATAAATAAATAATGAAAATTTAATATAATAAAATGTTTTATAGTCTGGAGTGATTTAGATGTGGAGTGAAGATAAGATACAAGATTATTTGAAGGCTAACCTAAAATCTAAAAGATATGAACACAGCCTAGGGGTAAAAAAAACAGCTGTAAAATTAGCGGAAATATACAATGTAGATACTAATAAAGCCAAAATTGCGGGTCTTGTACATGACTGTGCTAAAAATATGAAAAATGAAGAGCTTATAAAAATAGCTAATGAACATAAGCTGCATATAGATGAAGTGTTTAAAAATAGTCCTCAACTACTTCATGGGGCTATTGCTGCAGTTATCGCTAAAGAAAATATGGGCATTGAAGATGAAGATATACTTAATGCGGTAATATATCATACTACAGGAAGAGAAAATATGAGCACACTAGAAAAAATAATTTATATAGCTGATTATATAGAGCCTTCAAGAGATTTTCCTGGAGTAGATGAATTAAGAAAAATGGCATTTGAAGATTTGGATAAAGCTCTACTAAAAGCTTTTGATAACACTATAAAGTTTGTTATAGAAAAGGGTGAACTTTTACATAAGAATACTGTGTATGGAAGAAACTATATACTAATTAAAAGATAGTACTATATAAATAACCACGCCCGAAATTTAACTTATACTCCGGGATATGCTGCCAAACTTCGGCACGTTAAAAACTTTTAATCAGTCTAAAGTTCGTGTTTTTGAAAATCTAAGAACCTTATATAAACTCGCTATGCTCAAACATATATAAGGCCCTAAGATTTTCTAAAAACACGAACTAAGACTGACAAAAAAAGTTTTTAAATGTGCCTTCAGTTTTGGCAGCATATCCCTACGTATAAATTAAATTTAAGTTGTAGCTATATATAAGTATAAGAAAAAGGTTAAATAACTTAACATAGATTGAATAATTTTGATATAATAATATTGTTTGGATAAACTAATAAAAGTATCTAATACATACATTATATAAAAATAGGGGGTTTTTTACTATGGAAAAACAAATAATAAGCACAACAAAAGCACCAGGAGCAGTTGGTCCATATTCACAAGCAGTTAAAGTTGGAAATTTGTTATTTACATCAGGTCAAATTCCACTAGATTCTGCTACAGGAGAATTAATAAACGATGATATAGCAAAGGCAACTGAGAGAGCTTTAGAAAACATAAAAGCAATATTAGAAGAAGCCGGTACAACTTTTGATAAGGTAGTAAAAAGTACTGTATTTGTAAAAAATATGAGTGATTTTGCAGCTGTTAACGAAGTTTATGCAAAATATTTTCAAAAAGATATGCCAGCAAGATCCTGCGTTGAAGTAAAACTTCCTAAGGATGCTTTAGTTGAAATAGAGGTAATAGCTTTAGTAGATTAGTTATAGGGGTAGAGTTGAAATTTAACTTATACTCCGGAATATGCTGCCAAACTTCAGCACGTTAAAAACTTTTTATCAGTCTAAAGT
>NZ_JABAIW010000021.1:0-73152 GCF_014231265.1 Clostridium sp. DJ247
ATTTAAGCTTTAGACTAATTAAAAATATTTAACGTGACGAAACATGGTAATATATCCGGTCGTATAAGTTAAATTTCCAGCATGTTTATATATCACTTACATATTTGTAAGCATGTCTTTTAAAATTTCTGTTGAATTTTTAATAGCTATAGGTGCAAACTTTTCATAGTCCATATGAGCTCCATTATTTGCATTATCTGATATAGATCTTATAACAACAAAAGGAATGCTATTTAAGTAGCAGACTTGTGCAATACTTCCACCTTCCATTTCACAAGCAAGTGCTGAAAATTTTTCGTTTAACCATTTTATTTTTTCAGTATTACAAATAAATTGATCACCAGTAACTATTCTTCCTACAAAGCTTTTGTGTTCTTCTATATTTTCACATGCTGCTTTAGCTCTGTTAACGAGACTTATTTCACATTTAAAATCATATGTATCCAGTCTTGGTATTTGTCCAATTTCATCTCCCAAAGCTGATGTATCCATGTCATGTTGTACAAGGCTATCAGCTACTACTATATCTCCTGGATAAACATCTTTTCCTATTCCGCCAGCTATACCTACATTTATTACTTTATCTACATTAAAATCATCTACTAATATTTGAGTACATACAGCAGCATTTACCTTACCTATTCCACTTCTAACTACAACTACATTTTGATTATATACCTTACCATAATTAAAATTCATATTAGCTTTAACTTTTGTACTTTCTATTTCCATATCCTTTAATAAAATTGCTAACTCCTCATCCATAGCACCTATAATTCCGATTATCATTATACTACCTCCTAAAAATATTTATATATTATGTTATTTTTTCCATCACTTTTACTTACCTGATTAATACATTACATAAATGATTGTTGATTGTCAACTTTATATTAAAATAAAAAATCTCACTCAAAGGAGTGGGATTTTTAATCATTTACAAAAAAGTTTTTAATTTCTTCTAATTCATTTTCGTTTGTAAAAATGTTTCCCTCCAAGTTATCAGTTGTATCTATTGTATTATCACTAGATACTATCTCTATCTCTTTTTCCTTTATTGGTAGGTTTCTATTTTCATTTACTTCGTACCCAATGTTGTAATTTTTTATAAATTCTTTCTCCATATCATCGAACATCTCTAACTGAGATTCCATAAAACTTCTAAACTTAGTTTTAAATTTACAAAATTCTTGTTTTGTTCTTTCAAATTCATCATTAATTTGTATTACATCGCTATGTGCTTTATCTATTATTCTTTGAGCAGCTTCGTTTGCATTTTTAAGAATTAGCTCACTTTCTTTTTTAGCATTTTCTCTTGCTTGTTCCGAAGCATTTTGTGCTAATAATAATGTATTTTGAATTGTGCTTTCCATTTTATTGTAATGATTCATTCTCTCTTCTATATTGGATAGTTTTTCTTTCAGTGATGAATTTTCTTTGTAAAGAGCTTCATAATTTTCGGCTATTCTATCTAGAAACTCATCTACTTCATCTGCATTATAGCCTCTAATAGCTTTTTTAAACTCTTTACTAGTTATTTCCATAGCCGTTATTCTCATTGTGAACACCTCAAATTAAACAAATTTTTTTACAATGATTTTCATTCTTCCGCTTCCAGTCCATCCAGCTTCTTCTATTACTTTAAATTTTCCATAGCCTCTTATGGTCATTACAGAGTCGTTCTTTAATATTTTATCTTTTCTTAGGACTTCAGAATAATTTATAAGTACTTTACCCTGCCTAATTAAATCTTCAGCTTTAGTCCTTGATATATTACATAAAGAACTAACAACACAATCAACTCTAAGTGAAGAAACATTAACAACAATGGATTCAAAATTATATAGAGGAATTTCATTAAATTCTCTATCTAAAATATCTACAGAACAAGTGGATTTTCCTACGCTAGTTAAATTATATTTAATATATGTACTTATTTCTGCACTTGCAGCAAGATAACATTTATCTTCTTTTAATATTAAATCACCTAATTTTTCCCTCTTAATTCCTAATGCCATTACAGAACCTAAATAATCTTTATGATATAGCTTATTAAATTTCGAACTGCATTTTATCATAACCAAGTCTATTGGATAGTCCCATACCTCATTATAAGAAAAAGCTACTATTTTTCTTTCTGCATCTTCAAAAATTCCATAAGTATAAATACCTATACCTAAGTTATTTTGCATGCTTTCTAATGGCATCCATATATTAGGAGTATAAAATTCTCCTGAATAAATTACTTTATTAGTTTTCTGTGCTAAAGCAATTTTATCATAAATACTAGAAGCTATACTATTCTCTATAGAATTCATCCTATTTAGAAAATCTTTTTTATTCATATCAAATAATACTGAATACAATCCTCTGTAAAATATCTAATATAAATAAGGCTATAATAGGAGAAAAGTCAATCATTAGACCAGGTATAAGCTTCTCTTGAATTTTTCTTCCTGGAGCCATAAAAGGCTCTGTAAACACACGCAGCAAATCAATAAAAGTATTTCTTTTTCCTGGCATAACCCATGAAAGAATTACCTCAATCAATATAGCTGCTTCTATAAATCTAAAAAGTAAAGATATTGCAACCCTTAAAGTACTACTTATCATACTATCCTCCAATATTACTTACTCCAACTAAAAATTCCTTTACCTGTAAGCTCACTTTTTAAGTCATTACTAACCTCAACGTTAGCTGGTGATAATATGTATACACCTTTTTCTATTTCTTCTAGGTCTCCACCTAGTGCATAGCTTGCGCCTCCCATAAAATCAAGTAGTCTCTGTGCTATTTTTGTCTCTAATCCAGTTGTATTAATTACAACAATTTTCCTGTTTTTAAGTTCATCGCAAATGTCCGCTGCTTCTTCATAAGTTGTTGGTTTAACAATTTTAACCTTAGCTGATATAGTTGTATGTGTATGTAGGTTTACAACTTTATTTTGTCTCTTCGAGCTAGATATAACTGGCTCCACTTCATTTGACTCATTAGTATCTTTTTTTGCTTCAGTTTCTTCTATATCTTCATCTAAATCATCTTCTAATCCTAAAAATTCCATCATTTTTGTTAGTACTTTTCCTGCCATCTAAATTACCTCCTATTTATTATTATACATTCTTTTCCCAAATATGCCTTCTCCTATTCTTACTACATTTGCTCCTTCTTCAATAGCTATGCTGTAGTCACCAGTCATTCCCATAGATAAGAATTCCATTTTAACATTTTTAAATTTTCTTTCACATAATTTATTAAATAAATTTTTCATTTGTTTAAAATAGTATCTGCAACTTTCTTCATCACCTTTAGGTATAACAGTCATAAGACCCTTTACCTGTATATTACTGCAATTTTCACAAGCTTCAAGTAAATCTTCTAAATTTTCAATATAAATTCCAGTTTTATTTTCTTCTTTTCCTATATTTATTTGAATTAATACTTGTGCTATTAGTCCTTGTTCCTTATAGTGTCTTTCAATTTCGTCAAGGAGTCTTATACTATCCAAAGAATGTATAAGATGCACTTTTCCCACTATATATTTCACTTTATTCCTTTGCAAATGACCTATTAGATGCCATCTTATATCTTTTGGTAGTTCATCATACTTAGCTGTGAGTTCTTGAACTTTGTTCTCACCAAAGTCTCTAACATCAGCATTATATGCATCTTCAATCTCTTTGACGGACTTTGTCTTTGAAACTGCCACTAATGTAACATGCTGTGGAATTTTTTTTCTTAATTCATATATATTTTCCCCAATTGACAATTTAACCGTCTCCTCCTAGTGTGTAAATGTAATTTATATTATATAAATATAAGTATTCTTCATATAAATATAAGTATTCTTCATAAAAGTTAAAATTCCTTCAAAAATTAATTAATATTTTAATTAAATTTAAATATTATATTAGAAGTTCTGACATATATTATAATTTATATTTACTATTTTCTTATCATAAACTTAATTTTTTCATCACCTATATATGCAGGTATTTTTGTGTTATCCACTTCTCTAACGTCAACTCTAATTTTTCGCATCATTAAAGTCTTT
The DNA here is from genome assembly GCF_014231265.1 of Clostridium sp. DJ247. Classification (NCBI taxonomy): domain Bacteria; kingdom Bacillati; phylum Bacillota; class Clostridia; order Eubacteriales; family Clostridiaceae; genus Clostridium; species Clostridium sp. DJ247. The sequence goes on from NZ_JABAIW010000021.1 coordinate 4,053, forward strand.
AAATAGTTTTCGTTTGACATCATATAATTATACAAAACCTCTTTGTTTCCGATAGCATTAATTGAAAATGGAACGGCTATCTTTACGCCGTTAACTCTTAAAAAAGCTCCACTACAATATATTTCTGTTTTATCTATTACTCTTTGACCATTTATAGAAATAGCTTCAGCTCCAGCATTTCTTAAATCATTTATTACGTGTACTATATCTAAATCGTGGATAACGAGTAATTGATCTTCTAATGTATTAGTCATATATTCAATTGGTGCATCTCTCAATTGTATTGTTATACCTTGACCTTCTACAGCTGTCTTTCCTAGTATTAAATTATTTTCACTTAATTCATCATTTATAGTGCTAACAATTTGAGACTGGTTTTCTTCATTATTTTTATACTTTTGTAGTTTTGTATAATAATCATCATATTGATTCATAAGTCCTGTTATTTCTCCATATAACTTATTCTTATAGTTATATGCATCTTGATATTGTTTTGCACTTAAAAAAACTGTCGCAGTATCTCTAGTAAAACCAATATTCGTAGATATCAGTATACCTATAATTATAGAAGCTATAAAAACGAAAGCATTAGCTTCATTATTCTTCATTCAATTCACCTCATTAACGAGCTCTAGCCTTCTCAATTAGTAATCTTCTAATAGTTGCAAAGTTGTCAAATATTCTTCCCCCAAATACTATTACCGCTGCAAGATATATGGGTACCCCTAGTTTATCTCCTAAGTAAGCTAAACCTGCAGCTAAAACTGCATTTCCAAAAAAACCTGATATAAATATATCTGGTTGGAAATTTTTTCCAAGACTTCCTTTTATGGCACCAAATACCGAATCTAGGCAGGCCAATATTGCCACCGACATATAGGGAGAAAACTTATCAGGAATATTAACATTCCAAATAACACCTACTATTATCCCGATTATAAGTCCAATAAATCCTATCATTATTTGTATACACCTCTAATCTATTGTTTTACTGGTTTTACTGGTTTTACATATTCAAATTTATAAGTTTTATTGTATTTTTTAATCACTATGTTATCGGATTTTTCAAATTTAACGTCACTTAACATTTTGAAATCTGAAAAAACTTCTGGAAAACTCAAATCACTATATAATAAATTTTTATCTCCTATGGCTTGTATTACAATTCTGCTTGATGGAGAAACTTTTTCGTCATTTATTAATATATAGTTTCCAGCAGTTCTTATACCAGTTCTAGAAACTATTCTAATATCGTTAATTGATATTGCTTCAGCTCCTGCAAACCTTAACTCATTAACTAAATATGCTAAATGTTTGTCAGTTATCTGATCCCCTATATTATTTCCTAAAAGTTTATTGTTAGGTTCTAAATAAATTATTACACCAGGCCCCTTTACATCCGTAAGTCCAGTCATCATTCTAGTATTATCTAATTCTTCCAAAAGATTTTTAGTAGCATCACTTTTCCCTGCTACTGCATTTTCATAGTTTTTCACCTGATTTTGAAGGTCGTTTACCTTTTGCTCTAGTGCTTGTTTTTGTTTTTTATACTGCTCTATTTCTACAGTAACATCAGTGCTATTTTTATTGGTAATACTTAATGTTTGATCTTGCTTCATTAGAATTTTAAATTGATAAGCAAGCATAAACCCAAGTATTCCGCATACTACTGCTACACTGACCTGTGATTTAACTCTACGCATTAATATATATCCTCCTATTTTTGAATAAAGAACACAGGATTACCATCAAAGCTTACATCTATATATCCCTTAGCTCCTTGTAATTCTTTTCTCTGTAGTATATTTACAGCTTTGTTAATTTTTTTCTCTATATTAGCAGCATCTCCAAGTCTAATATACATGTCTCCAAAGTATAGTTTTATGTCTATTGAACTGGTTACATCAACAGAAGTCATACCTGATACTGCAGTACTATTAGGTATTATACTACCTATAACAGTCACTGCATCTATTTTTCGCTTATCATCATCTTTAATAGGCTTACCTATTTCAACCTTACTATAGTCGAACCCATCTAATCTTACAAGTTTCATATTTTTTATATCGTCTTTTTTCTGCAATACTATACCATCTTTGTCAATTATAAGATATTTATCATCATACTTAGTATAAAAAACAGCATTTCTTTCTTTTACATCGATTATTACGGTTGAGGGAAGCCTCTTCTTTATAGATGCACTATATATATAGGGATTACTTAAAATATTATTTATACTGCTGTTTGTATGTATATAAAAGATGTTATTTCCAATACTAATATTAGAAAGATTAACTATATCTTTGTCCGAAATATTTTTACTTCCGTTAACTTGAATAATTTTTATATTGAAAAAAGAAAGCTTTAGGCAGAGTATAGCGAAAAGCGATACTAACATAATAAACAGCATAAAGAGTTTTTTTATCTTTTTTCTCTTTCTTCTTTTTAAAATTAATTCATTATTTGTCTTATTTAGAGCTTGACTCATAAATTTTAACCACCTTAATGCTACCATTAGTTTATACAATGCTTACAATATTACACTTACAATCAAAATATCTCTGTACTAATTAAAGTTTTGCTAACAGTATTTTTTAAGTTACAACAAATTTAATTTATATTAAATTTTTCTCTTAATAATTTTCAACAATAACATATATATATAATAACACTTCATTAAATTAATTTCATTAAAATATTCATTAAATTTATATTATTTTTTACAAAGTAAATTATAGCATTGCCATAAGCAATGCTATAATTTAATGTTAATCATATTCTCTTTGCCGTGATATATTTAATAATACTCCCGCAGCTATAAGATTAAACAGTATAGATGATCCTCCATAGCTTATAAATGGCAGTGGGACTCCAGTTACTGGCATAGAACCTGTAACAACCGCTATATTAATTATAGCCTGCACCGCAATAACCGATGTAATTCCGGTAGCTAGTAATGTTCCATAGGTATCTTTAGCTTTTACTGCAGTTACAATTCCTCTCCATATAAATATAATGAACAGTATAACAATAAAGGTACAACCTATAAGTCCTAATTCTTCTCCTATGATAGAAAATATAAAATCATTGTGAGGTTCTGGTATGTAATAGCACTTTTGCCTTGACTTACCGAGGCCCATTCCCCATATACCTCCTGATCCCAGTGCAAGAAGAGATTGTATCAGTTGATATCCATCTCCTTTCGGATCCTTCCATGGATCTAAGAAGCTAGTAAATCTAGCCATTCTATAAGGTTCAAAAAGTATGCCCGCTACCCCTGCCAGTGCCACTAATCCGATTAATCCGAGCATATGAGAGGTTTTGGCTCCTGCTACATAAAGTACAATAAGAGTAACCATCAATATTACCGTGGCAATACTTAGATTTTTTTCTAAGAAAACCATACCAGCATAAAACCCAGAAACTAATAGATATGGTATAACACCATATTTTAAAGTTTTAATTTTTTCACCTTTAGTCTCTATGCTTTTAGCCATGTATAAAACTACAATATACTTAGCTATTTCAGAGGGTTGTATATGTATACCAGGTAATGTTATCCACCTTCTTGCGCCATTTACTGGTGGGAAGGCGAAAACAGCTGCCAATAATATAACAACAACTATCATTATTAGCTTTGTGTATTTCTTTATTTTATGATAATCCATTCTAATTGTCATAAACATAGAAAAACATCCAATGATAGCTGCTATTCCTTGTTTCTTTAAATAAAACATACTATCCTTTAGATTAAAAAATGCACTGTAAGAACTAGCGCTATAAACCATAACTACTCCGATAGCTACTAAAAGCATTATAGTTGAAAACAACACAAAATCTATAGGCCCCATTTTGCTGCTGGGTTTACTCATTATAAAATCCTCCTACTTAATTACTCCATCGGCCTGACTATGTTTACTAACATTATACGTTATCTTACAATGATAAAAAAGCAACAAGACATAATATGACTGTAATTATACAAAACACTGATACAACTTTAGTTTCATGCCAGCCTGACAGCTCAAAATGATGATGTATTGGACTCATTTTAAATACTCTTCTTCCTGTTAACTTAAAAGATATAACCTGTATAATAACAGATAATGTTTCCATCACATATATTCCACCTACTATTATAACCAATAATGGTAATTTTAATATCAATGCAATAGCACCTATTGCACCTCCCAGTGCCAGTGATCCCGTATCTCCCATAAATATTTGTGCAGGAAAAGCATTATATCTGAGAAATCCTAAAAGTGCACCAGCAACAACTGCACAAAAAATTGCTAAAGTATGATGTCCCATAGCAAAACTTACTAATGAGAAGAATGTCAATACTAGTAATGATACAGAGGTAGCTAATCCATCAAGTCCATCAGTTAAGTTTACTGCATTAGTTACAGCTGTAAAATATATTACAATAAACGGAATATATAATAATCCCAAGTTCCAGCTTTTATGCATAAAAGGTACTATAATGTCAGTACCTATATTAGTAGAAGCATAATAAGCAAAGGCACCTGATACTATTAATAACAAAATCATTTTTTGATAAGCTCTAAGTCCTAAGTTTTTTTTACGCAAAATCTTTAATCCATCATCTAAAGCGCCTATAATTCCAAAAGCTACAAATGCATATAAAGCAACCATAGCCTCATCTCCAAGCTTTCTAACAATTAAAAACATTGTTATGAATGAGGAAAGTATAAATATTATTCCTCCCATAGTTGGAGTACCTGCTTTTTTTTGATGACTTTTTGGTCCCTCTTCTCTTATACTCTGTCCAAATTTAAACTTATGAAGCACAGGTATTATTATAGGTCCTGCTAAAATAGATATAAAAAATGCAACTAACACTGAATAAATTAATTTGTCCATATTATATTTGCGCTCTAAATTTAGAGCGTCTTCACCTCCTTAACAGTTATTCTTCTTTAGTATATCAACAATTATTTCAAGTTTCATGGCTCTTGAAGCTTTTATTAAAATAGCATCTCCATACTGCAGACACTGTTCTAAGAGATATTTTGAAGCAGAATCAATATCGCCAAAGGCTTTGAATTTGTGTAAGCAATTATATCCTTCTTCGTAAGCCTTACTAAATTCTCCAATAGTTATAAGTACATCTACTCCATTTTCAAAGGCATATCTACCTATATCTGTATGAGCATTAAAGGATTTATGTCCTAACTCTCCCATAGTACCAAGAACTGCAATTTTTCTTTTTGCTTTTAAATTTTTCAGTACATCTATAGCCGCTTTCATAGAATCGGGATTAGCATTATAACAATCGTTTATAATAGTAAATTTTTCACCTTTAATTATGTCTAATCTCATAGCTGTAGTCTGCAGCTTCTTTAATCCGTCAGTTATTTCTGCATAATTTAGTCCTAAAATTTTTCCACAGACTATAGCTAATAAACCATTTGATATTGTATGCTTTCCTGGAACATCTATATGATACTTTTCATCTAAAATGTTACTTGATTCATTAATTGAAAATTCAACATACTCTTCCCCTAAATATATATTTTCTGCTTTGAAGTTTCCTTCATTATCTATTGCTGTTTTAATTAATCGGAAGTTATGTTCTTTTATATTACTTAGCAAATCATTATCGCTGTTTACTATCAAAGTGTTATTCTTACTAAAGTAATCCGTAATTTCAAGTTTTGCCTTAAGTATATTTTCTCTATTTCCAAGATTTCCTATATGAGCTGTTCCTACATTAGTTATTAACGCTATATCTGGTCTTGCTGCCTTTGCCATAGTATGAATTTCATTTAAATTATTCATCCCCATTTCTAAAACCGCAATATCATAGCTATTGTCTAACTTAAATATCATAAGCGGAAGACCTATTTGATTATTAAAATTCCCTTCAGTCTTAAACACTTTATATTTAGAACTTAAAACAGCTGCTACCAAATCCTTAGTTGATGTTTTACCTGTAGATCCAGTTATTCCTATTACTTTAACATCAAGCTTACTTCTGTAAAATTCCGCTAAATCAAGTAATGCCTTTCTTGTATCTTCAACCTTAATAACTGTAGTATTTTTATTAATATCTTCTTCTTTGTATTTTATTTCATCCACAATACAGATAACCGCACCTTTTTCACTAGCCTCTTTTATATAATTATTACCATTAAAATTTTCGCCTTTTAATGCAAAAAATATATTACCTTTTTCTATTTTTCTTGTATCTGTACTAACAGCATTAAATTCAAAGTTTTCTCCCTTTAAAATTATTTTTCCTTGAACTGCATCAACTATTTCTTTATAAGTCATTCTTTCCAATAGCTGCCAACCCCTTTCCAATAGCTATAAAGTTATTTTTTTAATTCCCCAACTATTTCTGCAATAATTTCTCTCTCATCAAAATGTATAGTTTTATCTTTTAGTACTTGATAATCTTCATGTCCTTTTCCAGCTACCACAATAACATCATCTTTTTCTGCCATTTCCATAGCTTTTTTAATGGCCTCTCTTCTATTTTCTATAATAATGAAGTTGTCTTTATTAATACCGCTTTTTATTTCCTGTATTATTGACAATGGATCTTCTGTCCTAGGATTATCCGAGGTGATTACTGCTAAATCACTTAATTCCGTTCCTATTCTTCCCATTATAGACCTCTTAGCATTATCTCTATCTCCGCCACAGCCAAATACACTTATAAGTCTCCCTTTTGTAAATTCTCTAGCAGTTTTTAATATATTTTCTAGACCATCTGGAGTATGTGCATAATCAACTATTACTTCATACCCTAAGTTATAATTTTGGGTAACAATTTCACATCTGCCCGGTACGCAAAGCATACCTTCTAGACCTTTTTTTATAGTCTCAAGACATATTCCTTCATTCAAACAGGCACCTATACTGCCAAGAGCATTCATAACATTATACTTACCTGGTATATTTAAATTTATATGCTCACATTGTTCTTTGTATGTTACGTCAAATTCTATTCCTCTAGAATGCATAATTATATTAGATGCCTTTACATCACTTTCCTTTTCTATAGAATAAGACATCCTGCTGTTACCCTTGGCATCATTATATACTCTGTATCCATAGTTATCATCTATATTCACAATTGAATTAGAAGTATTTTTAAATAAAATAAGCTTTGCATTATAGTAGTTCTCAAAGGTTTTATGAAAATCTAGATGATCCTGTGTTAAATTTGTAAATATAGCTTGAGAGAACTTTATTCCATAAACTCTATCTAGATATAAAGAGTGGGAAGAAACCTCCATTACGCAGTAATCTACCCCCTGATCTATCATATCTTTAAATAGCTTTTGAAGTTCTAGTGACTCTGGTGTAGTTCTATGTGCAGGTATCTTTTGGCTGCCTATATAGTTGGCTATAGTTCCTATAAGTCCAACCTTATAACCATTTGCTTCTAATATAGACTTTATCATAAAAGTAGATGTAGTCTTTCCATTAGTTCCTGTAACCCCAATTATTTTCATCTTTTCAGCAGGCTTATTATAGTAATTTGCCGAAGCCAATGCCATAACTTTTCTACTATCCTTTACCATTATAACCGTACAATCAGGTATATTATCTATTTCCTTGCTGCATATAATAGCCACCGCACCCTTAGCAACAGCACTACTTATGTATTTATGTCCATCTGTACTATAACCTTCAATACATATAAACAAATCACCAGCTTTAACAGCTCTAGAATCATATTGTATTTCTTTTATATCTAGATTTTCATTTCCTTTTGTAAGTTGATATTCTATACCCCTCAATATTTCCTTTAGATTCATTACATCAACTCCCTAGTATTCTTATAGATTTATATAGTGTTCTACGGCTGAAATTTAACTTATACGTAGGAATATGTTGTCAAAACTGACGGCACATTTAAAAACTTTTTTATCAGTCTTAGTGAAGTGTTTTAGAAAATCTTAGGACGTTTGATATGTTTGAGCATAGCGAGTTTATCAAAGGTTCTTAGATTTTCAAAAACACGAACTTTAGACTGATTAAAAGTTTTTAACGTGCTGAAGTTTGACAACATATTCCGGAGTATAAGTTAAGTTTCCACCCACGAACCCTGCAATAACTTAAATTTCTTTACATAGCATTGGCATGCAGCGCATATAGAATTTTGTTTTCTAGTCTGCGTTACATGCCTAAATATTAATCTCCTATTGGTTCTGTATGAACATTTATAACTGTCCCTTTAGGTACTTCTTTTCCTGGAGTAACACTCTGATCCGTTACCATTCCATCTCCATCAAAATCTGCTTTAAGTCCTATACTGTTAAATATAGATATTGCTTGCTCTCGGCCTAAACCTGTAACATCTGGAACTGTTACTACTTTATTATAGTTTGGTGCGCTTCCTGTGTAAAGGATAATTTTACTTCCTTCTTTAACTGTATATCCTGGCTTTGGATTCATATCTGTAATATATTCTCCATTAGAATCACCCTCTACCTCTAACTTTTGACCCTTTAAAACTTTTTCCCCATCTGTCTTCTTCATTCCCCTTACATCTGGCACAATTACATCCTTTAACATACTTTTAGCTACATCATCTGCACTAGCATCACTCTTCATATCTAGATAATTAAATATATCATTAAATACCTGTTGCGCTACTGGTGCTGTAATTTGACCTGCATAATAATTGGAAGGATCTGGCTCATCTATAGATACAAATACTGTGATTTTAGGATCATTAGCCGGAGCCATACCACCAAAAGATGATATATATTTTCCTGGCTGATATCCCCCTTGTCCAGCTTTTTGAGCTGTTCCTGTTTTTCCGGCTATATGGTATCCATCTATAAAAGCCTTCTTTCCTCCACCTTCTGAAACAACCTTCTCTAGATAGCCTCTTAACTGAGCCATCTTATTTGAATCTAATATTTTTTTAATACTACTGTTTACATCATAGCTTTTATCTGCTGTTTCCGAGCCCGTATTCTCATCGTAATGGGATATTTCTTTCATAACATGAGGTTTTATTAAATATCCTCCATTTGCTACAGCATTTAAAGCAGTTAGATATTGAATAGGTGATGCTGTATTGGTCTGTCCAAAGGATATAGTGGCTAAGTCTAGATCACTAATACTCTGTGGTTTTTTAATTATTCCTTTTGCTTCTCCTGGTAAATCTATACCTGTTTTCTCACCAAATCCAAACTTTTGTATGTATTTATACAAGTTCTCTTTACCTACCTTTTTACCAACAGCAGCAAAACCTACATTACAAGAGTTTTTTAATATATCAATAAAACTCTCTTCTCCATGACCAGAAGTTTTCCAACAATGTATAATCTTATTTGCTACAGTAAAACTGCCTGAACAAGAGAATCTATCATTCTCACTTACCACACCTTCTTCCATGGCAGCTGAGGCTGTAATTACTTTAAATATGGATCCAGGTTCAAAAGTATCATTTACTGCTCTGTCTCTCCACATTTTCTGAAGCTCATCATAAGATTTATCTTTAATCCATGGATCATTGAGATTATAGTCCGGCTTGTTAACCAACGCTAAAACTTCACCATTTTTAGGATCCATAACTATTATAGTTACAGCTTTCGCTTTATTATCAATCATGGCTTGATCTGCGGCTTTTTCTGCAAAATGCTGAATCATTTCATCAATGGTTAAAACAACATCTTTACCATCCTTGGGTTTAGTATATTCAGAAATAGTGTATGGAAGACCCTTGCTTTTTTTATCTGTTTCAGCAATCCTGACTCCTGGTATTCCTGATAGCTCCTTATTATAATATAATTCTACCCCTGTAAGTCCATTACCATCAGAGTTAGTATGTCCAAGAACATGTGCTAAAAAATTGTTGTTAGGATAATATCTTTTAGTATCTGCAGATATTAAAACTCCTCTTAAATTTAAATCCCTTACCTTGTCTGCTTCATCTTTTTCTATTCTCCTCTTAAGATAAGCAGAACCTAATGGAAGTCCACCAGGTAGCTTCTTATTAAGTATTTTGGAAACCTGAGTCTTTTCCATTGATAAGGCCGAAGCTAATTTATCTGCAACTTCATCCTGTGTTAAATTTTTTTCTTTCATAGTATCCTTTAGTGTGTTCATATCCAAATCTACTCTATAAACGTTAGCACTTACTACAAGCTCGTGCCCGTTTCTATCTAATATCCTACCTCTTTTAGCATCAATTTTTACCTCACTTGTCCACTGATCAATTGCTAATGTTTTAAGTTTAGCCGATTGATGCACCATTACGTAAAACATTCTGCCAAATAGCACGCAGAATGCAACAAAAAGAAAGCTGAAAACAACTACCATTCTCTTTCGGATAACTACTTTATCTCTATATTCTTTTTTAGACAAACTATTACCTCCGTAAAATATTACTAAGAACAGCTATTTAAGTTGTTCTAAGCAATCCTATGAAGGTAATAAATATTGACTAATTGCTTATAAAACTTAAAATAGCATCTTTTTCAACTTATTCCATATATTCTGTTGTGTCTCTTCTTTACTTTTTTTCTCTGTGTATTGTATAACATCCTTATGTAAATCAGTATAAATTGCTGAACTTTTATCTGGTGGTAACATATGCAGCCTATTTATTGCAGTTTCCTCTATGTATTGAAGATTATTGTACTTTACTAGCTCTACTTTTAAATTTTCGTTATCCTTATTTGTTTCGCCTATATTTGATTTTATAGAATTCAGTTCCATTTGCATGTTATATATATAACAGTATCTACCTACTAAGGTTAATCCTATAGCGAAAGTTAACGCTATATTTCTTATAACCTTAACTTTATCTTTAAGTCTTCTTTGCCTTTGGTTTCTTTCCTTTATTTTTCTCTTTGCTTCTTTTTCCCTATCTATTCCTTTGTCTATGGAAGGATTATATTTAGGCTGCAGAACAGTATTACCATGTATAACGCTATCTTCATTTACCACTATCACTTTATTCACCCCACATAAATTTTAGAACTAAATTCTCTCAGCTACCCTAAGCTTTGCACTTTTACTTCTTGAATTTACCTCCATTTCTTCTTTGGAAGGTTCTATAGGCTTTCTACTTATTATCTTTATTAAAGGCTTCTTTCCACATACACAGAATGGAAAATCCGAAGGACATTTGCAAGGGTTATCTAATTCTTTAAACTTTACTTTTATTTTTCTATCTTCTAATGAATGGAAGGTTATAATTGCTATTCTTCCACCTTTGTTTAAATGCTGTATACTATCTTCTACTGCTTTATCTAATATTTCTAATTCCTTATTAACTTCGATTCTTATTGCTTGAAACGTTCTCTTTGCTGGATGACCATCTTTTTGAAACCTTGCTGGTATAGCTTCTTTAATTATTTCTACTAATCGTCCTGTAGTCTTTATGTCCTCCTTTACACGTTTTTCTACTATCTTTTTTGCTATCCTTTTAGCAAAGTTATCTTCACCATAATCTCTTATAACTCTGTATAATTCTTCTTCGCTATACCCATTAATTACATCATAGGCAGAAAAATCATCTTCTCTATTCATTCTCATATCTAATGGTGCATCTTTCATGTAACTAAAACCTCTTTCTGCTTCATCTAACTGATGAGAGGATACTCCAAGGTCCATTATTATACCGTCAACTTTTTCTACCTCTAACTCTTCTAATACTTTTTCAATATTATAAAAATTACTATGAACATATAAAACATTATTAAATGAAGCTAATCTCTTCTTAGCTGCTTCCAAAGCATTTTTATCTTGATCTATACCAATAAGTTTTCCCTCAGGAGACAACCTCTTTAAAATTTCATAAGAGTGTCCACCTCCACCTAAAGTACAATCTACATATATGCCATCTGCTTTAATATTTAGTCCGTCTATTGTTTCATTTAATAGCACAGATACATGCTTAAACTCCATATGTTACTTCCTCCGTTTTTATATTTAATCCTATTGATTAAGCAGCTTAACCAATTTAAATGCCCAATTCACCCATCTGTTCTGCGATTTGATCATAATCTATATTTGAGCTATTGTATTCCTCCCACTTTTCTTTACTCCATATTTCAATTCTATTTGATACTCCAATACTTACTATTTCCTTTTTTATGTCTCCATATTCTAAAAGACTTTGTGGAATTACTGTTCTTCCCTGTTTGTCCATCTCTATTTCATTAGCTCCAGAGAAAAAGAATCTTACAAAAGCTCTTGCATTCTTATTGGTTAAAGGAAGTTTTTTTAGCTTTTGCTCTAGTACTTCCCACTCATTTAAAGTGTAACAGTATAGACATCCGTCTAAACCCTTGGTGAGTATAAATTTATTACCTAATTCTTCTCTGAACTTCGAAGGTACAATTATTCTGTTTTTGCTATCTAAGGCGTGCTCGTATTCACCTATAAACATTTTGCACCTCAATTTTATCCATTAGCTACCATCCATAAGACTCCAGCTTTTGCAAACAGGGAGTTATGGGCTACTATGCTCTGGATTGGTTCAATTTATTATTTCACACCACTTTACACCACTTTTAACCACATAGGTTTACTTATTCTATTTTAACATAAAAATCCCTCTTTTCAAAAACTTTTTTAATGTATTTTTTAAACTTATTAAAATTATTTTTTCAACATATATCGACTTAAGTTTTTCTAAACACTTTACAAGACTTTGGCTTATACTACCTGAAGAATTATTTTCCTACATTAATTTCTACAAATTATACTACTAAATTTTTTATTATTAGTTAAGATATTATCAAAACATTTCCATTTTAAGGTAACATTCCCTTAACTTTTCTTAATAAAAACTCTCTAATACTTAAACAATAAATATATTAGCTTCTAGTAATGTCTACATAGATAAAGTGAAACTTGAATCAGATGGGGCTTTGATCCCACCTGATTCTTAGTTGAACAAATCCAGGGACGTGGCCGCTCTTTACTCCTACCTTGAAGAAGATGGGAGTATTAGAGCGGGTAGTCATCGGATAAAATATAAAACTTTGCATAGAAATATATTTTTAAGAGAGGAGATATAACCATGAGAAAATGTGGACCAATAAAGAGTATATTTAGACAACATCATGTTCACTGCTTAAATAACTATGAAAAAATGTGTATAGCTGCAATGATTGGTTTGGGTTTTATGAAGGGTGTGTGTGTGGGCATGTATCTTTCACGTAAATAGTTTTCATTTGTTTTCCAAGTTAAACTTCCATAATAAAAGCATTTCTTGAAATGACTTCTTTTGTAGAGTATAATTTAGACTGAATTATACTTGAAATTTTTGATTTGAGAAAGGAATGTACATACATGAAACTTGGAATTGTAGGCCTACCAAACGTAGGTAAAAGTACGTTATTTAATGCTATAACAAAGGCAGGTGCTGAATCTGCAAACTATCCATTTTGTACCATAGAGCCTAACGTAGGAGTTGTTAGTGTTCCTGACAAAAGATTAGATGTATTAGAGAAAATGTATAATACTAAAAAAAAGATATATACAGCTATTGAGTTTTATGATATAGCAGGCTTAGTTAGAGGTGCTAGCAAAGGCGAAGGACTTGGAAACAAATTCTTATCCCATATAAGAGAGGTTGAGGCTATAGTTCATGTAGTTAGATGCTTTGATGATCCTAATATAGTTCACGTAGATGCATCTGTTGACCCTATACGTGATATAGAAACTATAAGCTTAGAACTTATATTCTCAGATATAGAAGTTATGGATAGAAGAATTGAAAAGGTAGTTAAACTTGCTAGAAGCGGAAACAAAGAAGCTAAAGCAGAGTATGATCTTATGCAAAAGGTTAAACTGCATTTAGAAGAAGGAAAACCAGTAAGAACTATGGAACTTACTGATGATGAAGATGAACAAGTTAAAGGATTTTTCCTACTTACAACTAAACCTGTACTTTATGTAGCAAATGTTTCCGAAGATGATTTAGTGTCTGGAAATACAGAAAATGATTATGTTAAAAAAGTTAAAGAGTTTGCTGCTAACGAAGGTTCTGGGGTAGTAGTAATTTCAGCAAAAATTGAAGAAGAACTATCATCTCTAGAAGAAGATGAAAAAAGTGAAATGCTGCAAGAATATGGATTAGATGAGGCAGGTCTTGATAAGCTGATACACGAAAGTTATAAGTTGCTTGGACTTATGAGCTTCTTAACTGCTGGTGTTGTTGAAGTTAGAGCTTGGACTATAAAAAATGGTACAAAAGCACCTCAAGCTGCTGGAAAAATCCACTCAGATATAGAAAAAGGATTTATAAGAGCAGAAATAATATCCTATGATAAACTTGTAGAATCTGGTTCTGAATCCGCTGCAAGAGAAAAAGGATACTTTAGACTAGAAGGAAAAGATTATATTATGCAAGATGGAGACATCGTTCACTTTAGATTTAACGTATAATATAGGGGGCTAGAGTGAAAATTTAACTTATACGACCGGATATGTTGCCAAACTTCAGCACGTTAAAAACTTTTTATCAGTCTAAAGTTTGTGTTTTAAGCAGAGAGCCAAAATCTGTGATTTTGTGCGAATCGCTTACTCATCTGACGTAAGGAAGATGAGTTTCATATAAAATAAAAAGCTTTGATAAACTCGTACTTCAAACATATCAAAGCTCCTAAGATTTTCTAAAAACACTTCACTAAGACTGATAAAAAAGTTTTTAAATGTGCTTTCAGTTTTGGCAACATATCCCTACGTATAAGTTAAATTTTAACCAAGAATTCCTATATATAGATCTGGAACTTTTAAATTTAATTTATGTAGCATAGCACATTACTAGATTGTGCAACCTTTAAATAGTTTATTAGAAAGTCTTAGTCTCAAATTAGTAGGAAAGCTTAGTACTTTGATACTGTTTGAGCCTAAGCGAGTTTATCAAAGTCCTTAGCTTTTCTGCTAATTTGAGGCTTAGACTTTCTTAAACTATTTATCAGTGGCATAATCTAGTAATGTGCTAGGTGAAATAAATTAAATTTAAAAGTTCTGTACCTATATATTTTATATCCTTTTTAATTTACTTACGTTTTCTAGTGTCACTCTTTCCTAAGTATTTTTTAATTTCTTTTTCTATAGTATCCATTATATTTTCATATTTTACAGACTCCTCACCCATAAGTACTTCTACAGCATCCTCTATAGTTGACATTGAATAAATGTGGAAGCTTCCTTTTTTAATTGCTTCTTCTACTTCTCCACTCAATACAAGGCTATCAATATTAGAATCAGGAATAAGTACACCTTTTCCTTCTATACTATCGACTAACTTACATATCTTAAAAAAACCTTCTATTTTCTCATTGACTCCACCTATAGGCTGCACTTCTCCAAACTGATTTATGGAGCCAGTAACTGATATATTTTGCCTTATACCTATTTTACTTAGTGAAGATAGCATAGATATCACTTCTGCAACGGATGCACTGTCCCCATCTATCTTTCCATATAACTGCTCAAAGCTAATATGAAAATCTACTGGTAATTTTTCATATCCACCAATTAGTGTATTAATATATCCTCTTAAGGTATTTATTGCTTTGTTGTGAATTTTACCACTTAAATCACTTTCTTTCTGAACATCTACAATGTTCCCATTACCTTTATAGCAAGAACAGGTTATTCTTATTGGTTTTCCAAAACTAAAATAACCAGTGTCAATGACAGACAAAGCATTTATTTGACCTACTAATTTGTCTTTTACATTTATAAATATTTTACGTTCCTTATAGCTTTTAGCTATTTCTTCTTCTATTAATTCTTCACTATAAACAACCTCTATTATATCCGTTCCATTAATAGAATTTCTATTTTCATTTTCAACTTTATTATTAGCCAGCATTAAAACTCTTCCTAATTCATAATCGTCAATATACAACTTATTCTTATTTTCTGCCTTTCTTGCTGAAAATTTTGCTAGTTCTTTTATAGCTTCATCAGTTAAAGTGTTTAAGTTATTATCTCTGCATATACCATGAACTTTTTCTAAAAATGCCTGTGTAGTATCCTCATTAATATCTAATAACGACTTATATTCTGCTCTTATCTTAAATATTTTTTTAAAATCCTCATCATGGGTGTATAATAAGTCGTAGGTTTCATAATCTCCTATAAGTATTATTTTTTCACTAAACTTTACAGGCTCAGGCTTTAATCCACTAAGAGATAGAAGCTCTAAATATCCTCTATTATAATCTAAGTCTACTTTTCCACTTATTAAAGATTTCTTTAAATAGTAATATGCTGAAGAGTTATTTATAAGACTGTTAACCCTCAGTATTAAGCAACCACCGTTAGCTCTTAGAAATACTCCTGCCTTAATTAAACTTATATCTGTTGTATATACACCATTCTTATTTTCATATTCTATGCTTCCCAAAAGATTATTAACACTGGGATCTTCTTCAAAGATTACCGGTGGGCTGTCATTTTCACTGTTGTCTACCAAAACATTAACTACATATTTGTAAATTGTTTCATTTATCTCTTCTTCATCTTCATCGTAACCTATAGAATATATCTCTATTATACCTGTTTCGATATCATGGCAAACATAATTTAAAAATTCAATGACTTCAATATTATCTGCAAATTCACTCAGATATTCCTGTTTTAACTCTTTAGTCTCTTCTAAATAGTATGACTCCATAAGAACTTTTATTTTGTTGATTTCTGATAACTCCATATCCTTTAATTCATCTAGCACTTCTTGAGCGTTAACCTTTAACACACTAACTTTATTTAATATTTCTTCTTTTTCTAAAACTTCTAAAGAGTCATAATCTTTTTCATTCATTAGTTTACCTTCGTCTTTAAGTGGTATGAAGGTAAATCCATTTTTTGTAGGCCTCATGGTAAACCCATCTTCCTCTGCCATTTTTACTAATTTGCTAATTAAGTCATTTCTTTTCTTTTGTATATTATCTATGATTTCTTCTTTTTCCTTGTTTGAAGTTCCATTATAAAATTCATAAGTGCACACTTCATAGGCTTTTTGTATATTTTCTAAAGTTTTCTTAAGCTTTATACCTTTGCCACCTTCTAAAAATAAAGCTTTAGGATATTTTTCATCATCTCTTACCACGTAGCATATATCCTTAGGTCTACTTTTATTTTCTAGAATATCCTTTATAAATACCGTAATACTATCTAACTTATCCTTTGAAAAATCATCTATAAGATAAACATTATATCCTTCCTTATCTATTTCTAAAGCGGTTTTTATTTTTTTAAAAACTTCTCTATATTCGGGTACATTATTAGCTTCTTTTCTTACTTGAATATTACTAAAATTAAATTCATACACAATCTCCTCAGGCGTCAATTCTCTATTCATATCTCATCCCCCTTTCATGGCTTACTATAATAATATTCTTAAAAATTATATTTAGGCACAAAAATTATAAAAAATAAAAAGATACCTACAAATTTATTTAAAAATATGTAGATATCTCTTATTATTGATTATTACTTAGCACCTTCACATATGTCAATAGAAGCTGATGCACCTATTCTAGAGGCACCTGCCTCTATTAGAGCTTCTGCTTGTTGGAAACTATGTATCCCACCAGATGCTTTAACCCCTATATTACTACCAACAGTTTCTCTCATAATTCTTATATCCTCTATAGTAGCACCATTAGTTGAAAATCCCGTTGAAGTTTTTACATAATCTGCCCCTGCTTCTTTTGACAACTTACATGCTGTAACTTTCTCTTCCTGGGTTAAAAGACAAGCTTCAATTATAACCTTTGTTAACGCTTTTCCTTTAGCTGTATCTACTACGGCTTTTATGTCATTTTTTACATATTCATAGTCTTTATCTTTAAGTTTTCCAATATTAATAACCATGTCAACTTCCTGAGCACCATTTTTTATGGCATCTTCCGTTTCAAATGCTTTCACTGCAGATGTTGTAGCTCCTAGCGGAAAACCAATAACAGTACAAACCTTTACTGCACTTCCTTTTAACATTTCACAAACTAATGATACATGACATGGATTTACACACACTGAAGCAAAATTATTCTCTAACGCTTCCTTGCAAATCTCTCTAACCTTATGTTCTGAAGCCTCAGGTTTTAAGATCGTATGATCTATAATTTTTGCTATTTCTTGCTTTTTCATATTTAATCCTCCATTAATATATATTTTTTATAGTAGCTTGCGGAATTTCACAAGCATTGATTTGTATAACTTTTTTACTGTTAGGCTTTTATCTTTTCTTAGTTTATACTTAAGTTATTATATTAAATTATAGCACTGATATAAAAATATTAGTTATAAACTTCTAAATAAATATTAGTCTTAATCGCACAATAAACATATGTAATTAATATTTAAATTTTTAACCTAGACTTTATTTTATAATAGTAGTTAAAAACTTACAAGATATATTAGGTTATTAATTTACCTATAGAGTTCCTTGTCCAAAATTCAAACTTATATTCAATTCAACCAACGACTTATCAATGGTAATTGATAAGTTGATCCAGACTGTGATACGAGTTTATCAAAGGTTCTTAGATTTTCAGAAACACGAACTTTAGATTGATTAAAATGTTTTCATTATTTAAATACATCTAATAGAGTTTACAGGGAAAACTATAACAAAAGTACCTCATTATATTTTAAAATGAATAATACTATGTTATAATATACATAAAATTCTATCTGTAATTTCTGCTGAATACTCAGCATTCTATAAAATAATTTAACGTAAAGGAGTTATCTGCATGAGCTTTAAAGAAAAAATTGCGCAATACTACACAAAATCCTACTTAAAAAAATATGGTGATAGACTTACACAGCTACAAGGTACAGTAGTATCTGTAAAGGTTACTGAAAAAACTCTCCTTTGGATATTTAATAAGTTAAGTGTTACAATTCTAGTAAGACCTGAAAGAAGTAAAACTGTAATTAAATGTACTTATATTAGAAATAGATGGTTTAAGAAACCCGAATTTATAACAATAAACCAAGGTAATTTAGTTTTAGTTCAAGGACTTAAAGGTAAGAAAGGAAAACAAAATAGCGAGCAAATAGAGTTAATGAATATTAGAAATATGACTACTAAAAAGGATTTAGTCCCAATTGAAGGTAAGCCTCAAAGAGTTCAAAAAATACAAAGAATCAAATAAAATTAGAATTGCAGATGCAATTCTAATTTTTTTACCCTATTTAAAATATAAATATAGACTATTTACTAATGCAATGATTCCAGAGAAGAATATTACTATTCCCCACTGTCCTGCATTAAGTGCTGTAGTGTGGAATACGCCTTGCATAAATGGAATATAAAGTACACACAAAAGCATACTAATAGAAACAGCTACAGCTCCAACTAAATATGGGTTAGTAAATAATTTTATTTCAAATATAGAATGCCTTTCTGATCTACATTCAAATACATGTATTAATTGAGATATTATTAGTGTAGACAAAGCAAGTGTTCTGCAAGTTATTAAATTATAACCATAATATCTACCTGCAATAAATGCAAAAACCGTACAAACACCTATAAGCGATCCTCTTACAATTATTCTTTCACTGAGCCCTCTGGCAAATATACTTTCATTTTTAGGCCTTGGCTTTCCACTCATTATATCTTCATCTGCAGGATCAACGCCTAAGGCTATAGCAGGAAGTCCATCTGTAGCAAGGTTAACTAATAGAATCTGTATAGGAAGAAGAGGAGTATCTAGATAAAAAAGTGATGCTAAAAACATAGTTAAAACTTCTCCTAAGTTGCAAGAAAGCAAATATCTAATAAATTTTCTTATGTTGTCATAAATTATTCTTCCTTCTTCTACAGCTGATACAATGGTAGCAAAGTTATCATCTAAAAGTATCATTGAAGAAGCTTCTTTAGTTACATCTGTTCCCGATATACCCATTGAGATTCCGATATCTGCTTCTTTTACTGCTGGTGCATCATTTACCCCATCTCCAGTCATTGCCACAATTTTGTTTTTAGTTTTAAATGCTTTAACTATTCTTAACTTATGGTTTGGACTTACTCTTGCATAAATAGAAATCCCATCTACTTTTGATGCTAGTTGTTTATCGTTAAGTTTATCTATTTCCTCACCTGTTATAACTTCAGATTGATTCTTACATATATCTAATTCCTTTCCTATAGCAAAGGCAGTATTCTTGTGGTCACCAGTTATCATAACAGGTCTTATGCCAGCTAGTTTACATTTTAACACTGCATCTTTTGCTTCTTTTCTAGGCGGATCTATTATTCCTGCAACTCCTATAAATATTAAGTTCTCCTCTAAATTCTTTCCTTTAACTATTCCTTTATCCTTATAAGCAGCTGCTATACATCTTAAGGCATTGAAGGACATAGCCTCTACAGCTTTAAGAACTCTGTTTCTGTAATCTGATGTAAATAATTTTACTTCTCCTTTTTCTACAATATATTTGCACTTATTTATTATTCTCTCTGGAGCACCCTTTACATAGCAAGTTTCTTTCGTTCCTTCTCGCATGATTACAGACATCATTTTTCTATCTGAATCAAAGGGAATATCATAAACTCTTTTGGCTTTATTCAAAAATTCATTTAAGTGCGTACTATCCTTAAAAAAAGCTTTTATCAGAGCTGTTTCTGTAGGATCCCCAAACAAGCTTTTTGCAATATTATTTTCCTTATAATCAAAATTACAATCATTACAATATGTAAAAGCTTTCTTTAATAACAAGTTGTCAGGTGCCAATTCTCTATCTATATAGTAGGATCTACTATGAAAAAACATAGCCTTTACCGTCATCTTGTTTTCTGTTAAAGTTCCTGTCTTGTCACTGCAAATTATTGACGTGCACCCTAAAGTTTCAACTGCAGGTAGCTTCCTAATTAAAGCATTTCTCTTTAACATTCTAGAAACACCAAGAGCTAGAGCAACTGTAACTATTGCTGTTAGTCCTTCAGGTATTGCAGCTACGGCTAAACTTACTCCAAGTAGAAACATTTCGTATTTGTCTTGTCCTCGACCTATACCTGTTAGAGTAACCACAAAACAAATAACAATACAAAGTACTACTAATATCTTTCCAAGTGAATTAAGCTTTTCTTTAAGTGGAGATCTCTCATTCTCAATATTTTGAAGCATTCCAGCTATTTTTCCCATTTCAGTTTTCATACCAGTTTCGATAATTCTGCCTTTCCCTTTTCCTGTCAAAACTATAGTTCCCATAAAAATCGAATTATTTTTCGTTGTTGAGCTTTTTTCAACACTAACGGATTCCCCTGTTAAAAGAGATTCGTCAACCATAAAATTACTATCCTCTACAATCATACAATCCGCTGGAACTCTATCGCCGCTTTCAAGTATAATCAAATCTCCTATTACTAATTCCTCTGCACTTATTACTTTTACCACGCTGTTTCTTATTACTTTTGCAGTAGGAGCAGCCAACTCTTTTAGTGCTTCTAAGGATTTTTCAGTTTTATACTCTTGTATAAATCCTAAGAATGCATTCATTATAATTATTATAATGATAGTTATTGCATCAGCCTTTTCTCCCATAAACCCAGATATCAGTGTAGCAGCTATAAGTACCCAGGTTATAAAATCGTTAAACTGGGAAAGAAATATTCCAATTGGAGATACTTTTTTCTTTTTTTCTATTCTGTTTGCTCCATATTTTTTTAATCTTCTTTCAGCTTCTGCTTGAGTAAGCCCACTTTGCAAATCCTTTTCATTAATCAAATTTATCCCCCCTAGCTATTTATTATTTTACTCATCCATTACCATCTGGCCATACTTCTCCACAGATCATACAAGTTTTAAAGTTATATAATACAGTAGATGTATAGTAGTGGATATAACTACTTATTTATAGCAGTTATTAAATTTTTTCTTTACTAATTAAATATATGAACTGATACTGTAATATTATGAAAAAATCTTATATGTAAAAATTCATTTAACCTAGGCATCTGAAAACTAAAAATAATGGCTATATACTTGATTTTTATGATAAAATATGTTTGATAAAGCAAAAGTATTGTATATAATATATATATATATGCTTAGATATAATTTACTTTTAGTATAAATTTAGGAGGAAACCATAATGAATAATGTAGTATACATAACAGGGCACAAAAATCCAGATACTGATTCTATTTGTTCAGCCTTGTCTTATGCAGAACTTAAAAATAAAACTGGTGTAAATGCAGTTCCTATAAGACTAGGAAAAATAAGCAAGGAAACTCAATTTGTTCTTGACTACTTTGATGTAAAACCACCAATGCTTGTAGAAACTGTAAAGACTCAAATAGCAGATTTGAAAATAGATGGAATAACACCTATATCTGCTGACACTTCATTAAAAGCAGCTTGGTCAATAATAAGAAAGAATGATGTAAAAACTTTACCAGTAGTGGATAATGAAGATAGCTTAATCGGAATAGCGTCTCAATCAAACATAACATCTAGTTATATGGATATATGGGACACTAGTATAATTGAAAAAAGTGGTGCAAAACTTGAAAATATACTAGAAACTCTTTCTGCTAAATGCATCTATGCTTCTGAAAAAGAACCAAGGTTTACTGGAAAACTAGTTGTAGCAGCAATGCAACCAGAAAGTGCTGAAGAACTAATTGAAGAGGGTGATCTTGTAATCTGCGGCAACAGAGAGGATGCCCAAAATGTAATACTTGATTGTAAAGCTTCTTTAATGATAATAACAGGTAATCATGCTGTAAGTGATTCAATAATCGAAAAAGCTAAGAATATTGGTTGTTCAATAATAGTAACACCTTATGATAGCTTTACTACATCAAGATTAATACCTCAAAGCATACCTGTTAGTTACGTTATGACTAAAGAGAATCTTATATACTTTAAAACTGATGATCTTATTGACGATGTAAGAGATATAATGTTAAAAACAAGATTTAGAAGCTATCCTGTAGTGAATTCAGAAAATCAGGTTGTTGGGAATATATCTAGATATCATTTAATATCTGAAAATAAAAAGAAAGTTATTCTTGTAGACCATAATGAAAGAGCTCAATCTGTTCATGGTTTAGAAGACGCAGAGCTTTTAGAAATAATTGACCACCATAGAATAGCTGATATTCAAACAGGGTCTCCAATATATTTTAGAAATGAACCTGTGGGATGTACTGCTACAATAGTGGGTTCTATGTTCTTTGAGAATGGTATAAGACCATCTGCAAAAATTGCTGGTCTTTTATGTGCTGCTATTATTTCTGATACATTATTATTTAAATCTCCTACTTCAACTGATAAAGATAAAGCTGTGTTAGAAAGATTAGCAAGTATAGCTAACATTGATCCAGAGAAATTTGCAAAAGAAATGTTTAAAGCAGCTTCTTCTCTAGAAGGAAAAACACCTGAAGAAATACTTAATCAGGATTATAAAGAATTCGCTTTAAATGGTATAAAGATTGCTGTAGGTCAAGTTTCAACTATGGATATTGAAGGCTTTAAGCCAATAAAGAAAGATATTATCGATCTAATGGAGAGCAAATGTAAATCTGAAAACTTAGGTTTAGTTTTACTTATGCTTACAGATATACTAGATGGCGGTTCTGAATTAATTATAACGGGAGAATATAAAGACCTTGCAGCTGGAGTATTTAATGTAACTCTAGAGGAAAGCTGTGCTTATGCACCTGGCGTTATGTCAAGAAAGAAACAAGTTATACCACCTTTAACTACTGCTATGGCAGCTCTAAAATAATGAAAATTTAAATTATACGTAGAGATATGTTACCAAAACTGAAAGCACATTTAAAAACTTTTTTATCAGTCTTAGTGAAGTGTTTTAGAAAATCTTAGAACCTTATATATGTTTGAGCGTAGCGAGTTTATATAAGGTTCTTAGGTTTTCATTATGAAACTACTCTTCCTTTCGTCAGAGTAGTACACACAGAGTAAGCGACCATATCAAAATCACAGATTTTGATATGGTCGCTTAACCGATTCGCACAAAATCACAGATTTTGGCTCTCTGCTTAAACACAAACTTTAGACTGATTAAAAGTTTTTAACGTGCTGAAGTTTGGTAACATATCTTGGAGTATAATTTAAATTTTCATCTTAAAGCCCAATAATATGGTTGTTTTAAAACTAAATTTTATATTTTTAATCTTCTATTTCGCTTATATCAACAGTTCTCATCTTAATGTTTTCAATATTTCCTTGCCATAGGTTTTGTTCAACAGCATAGTTTATGTTTTCATTAGAAAAGTCTACTGTTTCTTCTCCTACTGAATCAAAAGATTGTCCATTTCCACTACTTATATTAGCACCATCTGAATATTGTTGCGGATCTTCTGTATGATCGCATGGACATTTATATGGATCAGTTGCTTTCATTCCTTCTACTTCAGTCATATCAGGATACATTCCAAAAGGCTGTACTCCTTGAAAGTCTGGAGTAGGATTAAATTGACCAGGCATTTGACCTGGAAAACCCATAACTTGCATATTAGCCATTGGGCACATCATTGGACACGCCATTCGATACATGTATAAACTATTCATAAATGGACAGTTATGTTGCATATTGGCTTCTGTATATTTTCTATAACAGTTATTATCCATATTAATCCCTCCTATAAACATATAATATATCAATATATTATATGTTTATACTGGTCAAATGTTTACACAAACTAGAAATTAAAACAAAAACACACTAGATAAATTACAGGTAACCATGCCCGAAATTTAACTTATACTCCAGTATATATTGCCATGTTTCGTCACGTTAAATATTTTTAATTAGTCTAGAGCTCAAATTTGAGAAAAATCTAAGAACTTTGATAAACTCGCTATGCTCAAACATATCTAAAGTTCTAAGATTTTTTCTCAAATTTTCGCTAAGACTAATAAAAAATATTTAAATGTGACCTCAACATTGGCAATATATACTTACGCATAAGTTAAATTTAAGTTGTAGTTACCTTTATAGATTTGGAACTTTTAAATTTAATTTATGTAGCATAGCACAATCTAGTAATGTGCTAGGTGAAATAAATTAAATTTAAAAGTTCCGTACCTATAATTTATCTAGTGTGCAAAAATTTTAGCGCCCCTTCATGCTGTTTATAAGACCCCACATCTCATCTCCAGTTTTCATTGCCCTAGAGCCTAATTCAAAGGCTCTTTGAGCTACAATCATATCTGTCATTTCCTTGCCTACATCTACATTGGAATCTTCTAAAAATCCTTGCATTATGTTTGTATCAGTTGTTCCATTCATTTGCGTTTGAGCATTAGGTACGTATAAATTTTCTCCAACAGAAGTTAAAGAATCTTGTCCTATAGGACTATATGTATTTATATTTCCATAAAGTACACTGTTACTATTATCATTTACATATATTTCACCACTTTGTTTAACTGCAAAGTTATCTGATGTAAAAACTTTTCCAGAATTAAACATATCAGAACCCTCTTGTGTAAAAGCTATGTCCAATCTATTACCATTTTTATCAACAATATCTCCATTATTATCTATATTAAATGAACCTGCTCTTTCATATGCCTTTGACCCATCTGGCAATGTAACTCTAAAATATCCATCTCCGTCAATAGCTAAGTCAGTTTTAACTCCTGTATCTCTTAGAGTTCCTTGAGTGGTATCTCTAATCCATTGTCCAGCCTTAACTCCAGTTCCATTTAAAATCTCATTTTTATTATTATCATTAGTAGGGTATCCTGTTCTCTTTAGGTTTTCATATACTAAATCTTGAAAACTTACATTTTCTTTTTTATAACCTACAGTATTAACGTTAGCAATATTATTAGAAATACTATCTAATTTTTGCTGTTCAGCATTCATAGCACTTCTTCCGTTCCAAAGAATCCTTAACATAGTTTAACCACCTTTGTATACACATAATAATTTTATCCCATAGTCAATTGCCGCTAATCCCCCTATTTCTTCAAGGGTTGAGCTTAGTAGTACTAATCTCTTGAATTCATTGAAGTTTCACTTTATCCGATGACTACCCGCTCTAATACTCCCATCTTCTCCAAAGTGGGAGTAAAGAGCGGCTGCGTCCCTGGATTCGTTCAGCTAAGAATCAGTTGAGGTCAAAACCTCATCTGATTCAAGTTTCACTTTATCTTACGCTGCCTACTTCATTTACAGCCTTTCCTAAGGTATCATCTAATGATTGAATAATTTTTTGATTTGTTTCGAAACTTCTCATAGTAGTAATCATGTCTGACATTTCATTTATTATATTTATGTTGGATCTTTCCAAAGAGTTTTGTCTAACTGTGGAGTTAACTTCCGTTGGATTAGTTCCTGCATATAAGTTATCTCCAACCTTTTTTAGATTCTTATAATCCCCAAAGTCTACAGTATATAATTTGTACATTTTAACATTGTTAACACTTATGTTACCATTAACATCACTAGTAATTTTGCCATTTCCAACGTTTATTGGTTCTAATTGATTCGTTTGAAGGTTTCTAGCAATAACTATATCTCCTGAATCATTTACTAAAACCCCATTCATATTTACATGAAAATGACCATCTCTAGTATAATACTCAGTATTATTAATGCCGTCATTTCTTTGAACCGTAAAAAATCCTTTTCCTTTTATAGCAAAGTCTGTTGGTTTATCAGTTGATTGTATCATACCTTGGGTAAAATTAGTATTTACAGAATCAACTTCACTTCCTAAGCTTAAGGATCCTATAACATTCTTTACGTTTTTTCCCCCAACTACTTTATCATAGTTTTGGAGTAATACATCATCAAACCTTTTAATGGATAAGTTGTCCCCCTTATAACCAACTGTATTAGCATTTGCTAAATTATTGGTTATAACATCTTGTTTTGCTTCTTGTGTTATCATGCCTGATACTGCAGTATATAAACCTCTTATCATTTGCCCACTCCCTTATTATTTATCACTTTAACTTCTTCTGGATAAACCATTCCCATAGATCTAGCTTTATCTTCTACTTGACTTTTACTCACTTGGTAACTTATCTTACTTCCAATCATAAGACCTGTAGATATAATAATTCCTATTCCAATACCTATTAATAGTTTTTTATCACTTAGGAAATCTATTAATGCTTTTATTTTATATATAATTCTTTTATTAATAGTACTTCCCCCTTACCTATACCTATAATCTTAGATATTTCATCTACAGACAGGCCATCCTCTAACATTTTGGTTATTTCCTTTATTTTTATATTATTATCAGTCACCTTGTTATTTTCGTATTTTTTTTCATTATTTTTTATAGTATTCTCTACATTTTTATGTATACTTTCCTTAGCACTAATATTTAACTTTTTATCCTTACTCATATCTCTTGATTTTTCTATTTCATTATTACTGTTTATCTCTATGTCTTTATTTATATTATAACTTATATCATTTTGATTTTTAAATTTTGTACTACTATTTATATCACTATCATAATTACTTAAATTTTTATGTTCATCTTTAGAATCCTTATCTATAGACATTTCTTTATGTACAAGTTCTTTTTTAGAATTATTACTTTCTATGACACTAACCTTATATTTTAAAGTCTCAATTTCCTTTTGAAGCTCTAAAATTGTCTCCGCAAATTCCTTCCTAATCTGTATAATTTTAACATCATAATCCTTTATGTCTTTTTCCTTAACATCAAGTGTTTCACTGAACGAGTTTTTACTTCTCTTGATAGCATTAATATTAACTACTATAAGCAGTATTCCTATTGTCAAAAGTGCTATTTCAGTCATGCTTCCTCCTTAAATAGATATGTAACTATTATATTTATTAATTTTCTATGTACTTGAGTTTACCCATTGCTTTCCTTAAGTGTACTATTGCTCTGCTATGAAGTTGGCATACTCTTGACTCTGATACACTTAATATCTTACCAATTTCTTTTAAGGTTAAACCTTCATAATAATATAAAGATAAAACTGTTTTATCTTTTTCGTTAAGTAAGTCTAGGGCTTTAGTAAGATATTCTAACTCTTCTTTTTCTTCAAGGGTTTTTTCAGGACTTGGACTTTTATTATCTTCTATAGTTCCCATCAAAGAAATATCGTCATCCTCTGAAAAAATAAGATCTTCTAGTGACACCACTGATATATAATTTATGTATCCTTCTATTTCCATCATTTCTTTTATTGTTATTTGGAGTAATTTGGCTATTTCATCATCTGAAGGTTCTCTTCCCAATTCCTTTTGAAGTTTTTCTACAGCATCATTGTATCTATTTAGTTTGTCCATTGCACCTTTAGATATAGGACTGTTTCTTCTAAGCTCATCTATCATAGAACCTTTTATTCTTATAGATGCATAAGTAGAAAACTTCATACCTCTATCTGCATCAAATTTGTTTATTGCATCCATAAGTCCAATCATTCCATAACTAACTAAATCTTCATACTCAATATATTTAGTTTTCCCTATTATTACTCTTGATGCAATATATTTAACTAACGGTATATACTTTTTAACCAATTCTTCCTTTACATCTAACTTACCTGCTAAAGCCATAGCGCTAATCCCCCTTCGCTCCTTTCTTCATCTGCTCTCTCATAGTTGCAAAGACCAAACCTATAATAGTCTCTCTACTTTTTTGATCTAAGTCTATAAAGCTTAACCCACAAATAAATTTAGGAATATTTTTATCATTCTCTATTCTTACAATTTTTCCTCTTATTGTTAAGTTTTCTTGTGGTAGTGAAATTGTAACTAATAATATATCTCCATAGTTAACTTTTGTCTCAAAACTTCTATCCACTGCCAATCTCATACCGCCGCCACTTATATCTAAGGAATATGCATCAAAAAACTCAATTTGATTGTTATTTATATTTTGTATATTCTTATCTTGAAATACAGTTGCACAATATACATTTAGCATTAAAGGTACTCTAACAAAACCTCTTCTTTGCATCTTATTCACTTTATCTGGTATCTTTAACATAATTAATAATATTTTTTCTATCTTTCTGCCTATTACAACTGTACTAAATTTATATACGTCATTACCAAAGTAGTATGTAGCCCTTACACTTTCACCTTTTTTTAAAGGCAGGTATTGACCATTATTTACAGGTATACTTATACCTATATAATCATCATTTACATCTTGTATAACGCTTTTGTAAACTCCATGTTCCAATTCGATTTCAATTTTTTTATTTACTTCAAACACCATTTTGTTACTCATATAGACTTACCCCTTACGAAAAAATATTAAAAATCTTTTTGAATAACTCTTGTACACTCTTACCTTTACTGTTTTCTTCAGCCCCCAGAATTTTTGAAGCTATATCGCTTAAATCTCGTGCTACTGTAGAATTAGGAAAACTTATTATAAAAGGTTCTTGTTTTCTCACAGCTTGTATAAGTCTCTTATCTTCTGACATACTACCTAAATACTGCAGTTTTATGTTAAGAAACTTTGTTACTGCATTATTAAACTTACTAAAGGTAGTCTCCCCCTCTTTATTGTCAAAAGTTTTGTTAACTACTATCTTAGCTGCATCTTTTATTTTAAAATGATTTACAGCCTTAAGCAAACTATACGCATCTGTAAGTGACGTTGGTTCAGGAGTAATTATAATCAAAAGCTCTTCGCAACAAGCAATAAAACCAAGTACGCTTCTGTTAACCCCAGCTCCTGTATCCATTATAATGTAGTCCAGATTATCTAGCTTTGATAACTTACTCAAAAATTCCTTATTTTGCTTTTCTGTTACTTCCTCAAATTGTGATACACCAGTTCCTCCTGGAAGCAGCTTTACTCCAAAGGGTCCCTCAATTATTACTTCCTCAATATTTTTATTACTAAATATTATATCATATACACTAAACCTAGGCAAAAACCCCATAAGCACATCATCATTACCCATGCCTATATCCGCATCAAATATAAGAACCTTTTTTCCCATTTTTTGAAGTGTTATGGCTAAATTTACTACAAAATTACTTTTTCCTACTCCACCTTTACCAGAAGTAACTGTGATTATCCTAGGTTTTAACTCAATTTTTTTTTCTTCTGCTTTATCTAATTTTTGCTTTTCTGCTAATTGTCTCAATTTGTCTGCTTGATCTAGCATATAGTATCCTCTCCTAGCATCACATTAGTTATATTTTTAGCAGTTAATATTTTTAAATCCTCTGGTACGTTTTGTCCTGTAGTGACAAAGCTAATGGGTTTATTTGCGCTTTGTTGTATATTTAGTATAGATCCGTAAGTAGAAGTTTCATCTAATTTTGTAATTATAATACTATTATAATTTAATGGTTTATATCCGTTAACAATTATATCGATATCTTTGTTTTTTGTTGTGCAACTAATAACTAAATGTATGCTGCATGTTTCTACTTTATCTATAAATGCTCTTAACTCAGAAATTTGCATTGCATTCTTACTACTTCTGCCTGTAGTATCAATTAATATCACATCGCAATGTTTCATACTATCTATTGCAGCTTCCATTTCTTTAATTGTCAAAACAACTCTAAAAGGTATGTTCATAATATCTGCATAAGTTCTCAACTGTTCAACTGCACCAATTCTATAAGTATCAATAGTTATAAGTCCTATATTTTTTCCTTCTATAAGGGCTAGTTTCCCTGCAAGTTTTGCAATAGTAGTTGTTTTCCCTACACCTGTTGGTCCTACAAGAACTACTTTATTGCCTAATGGTTTAGGATCTATTTTAATCATGTCTTCTATAACTTCTTTTAGTTTCTCTTCTTCTAATCTATCATCCGTAACGCTATTCATTTTACTAATTATACTTTTAATTACACTGGGTTTAAAATCATAACTTTCCAGTCTAATCTGCAGCTTACTTTTTCCAAGTTGGTTAGAGTTAGACATGGTCATCATTTCACTGAGCATAGTTCTCATTTCTTGTACTTCTTTTATCAAATCTGAATTATTTTTTTCTACTAAGTTATCATTATATATACTTTTAGGAACTTTACTGCTGCTATGCCCATTGTTAACATACCCTATAGTATCAGCACTCTTAGTAGTATTATTTACTGGCTTATATTTATCAGCTGCTGTTTCATTAGACATTATCTTTTTTATAGCTTCTAAGCCTTCCTGAACATCCTTTGACTTATCTTCCTTGTTATCAACTACTGCTGTAACTTCTAGAATCTTCTTTGAGAAAATTCCAAATAAACCCTTTTTTCTTACTTTTCTTTGGCTTACAATCACAGCATCCTTACCAAGCTCATACCTTATTCTAGTAACTGCCTCATTCATATTGTTTACTCTATATCTTTTTACAATCATTATATAGAAATCACTCCCTCAGTTTTTATCTGCACATCATTAGGTATTTCGTTAAGTGACAACACATTTACAGCTGGAAACACCATTTCAATTAATCTTCTGAAAGCAGGTCTGATTTTAGGCGATACTAAAATTACCGGTTGATTTTCGTAAAAATATACTGAATCCAAGGTGTTTTTGATGGAATTTAGTATGCTTCCAGTAGTATCTGGATCTATAGCAGGAAAAGAACCTTGCATAGATTTCTGTATATTATTACTTACTAAATCCTCTATACTAGGGTCTAGAGTAACTACAGTAACTGAACCGCTTTCATCTATTAGGGAATTACAAATGCTTCTTCCTAAAGAAAATCTTACATATTCTGTAAGCACTTCAATATCCTTTGTTGTTCTTGAGTTATCAGCAAGTGATTCCATTATAGTTACCATATCTTTAATAGATACTCTCTCTCTTAATAAGTTTTGAAGTACCTTTTGAAGCTCACCTATGGTTAAAAGATCAGGTATAAGTTCTTCTACAACAGTGCTGTATTTTTCTTTTACAGAGTCTACTATAAGCTTAACCTCTTGTCTTCCAAGCAGCTCATAGGAATGATTTTTTATAGTTTCTGTTAAGTGAGTAACCATAACAGTTGTTGGATCTACAACTGTGAGACCCTTAATTTCTGCTTCTTCTCTTTGATCTTTATTAATCCAAATAGCTGGAAGACCAAAGGAAGGTTCTACAGTTCTTATTCCCTGAATTTCTGCCTCTCCATTAGTAGGATCCATACATAAAAGCATACTTGGCATAAGCTCACCTTTTGCTAATACAGTTCCTCTTATTTTTATAACATACTCATTAGTTTTTAATTGAAGGTTGTCCCTTATTCTGATTGGCTGAACTACAATACCCATTTCTATAGCGCATTGACGTCTCACTGAAGTTATTCTTTGAAGTAAGTCACCGCCGGAAGCCTCATCTGCTAAAGGAATAAGTCCATAGCCAATTTCAACCTCCATAGGTTCTACAGATATTAAACTCATAACATTTTCTGGTTCTTTATTTTCAGTTTCAATTATTTCTTTCTGTTCCAATTCCATTTGCTGGACTACTTGTTCCTTTGCATCTTTATACAACAAATAAGCAGCAACACCACAAGCTGCAGCTAGTGTAAAGAAGGATAAGTGTGGAAGTCCAGGTATAATTGCCAAGAAAAGAAGAACTATTGATGCTATGGCTATTACCTTAGGAAATCCAGTTAACTGGATTTCCTAAGGTAATAGCCATAGCATCAATAGTTCTTCTTTTCTTGGCAATTATACCTGGACTTCCACACTTATCCTTCTTTACACTAGCTGCAGCTTGTGGTGTTGCTGCTTATTTGTTGTATAAAGATGCAAAGGAACAAGTAGTCCAGCAAATGGAATTGGAACAGAAAGAAATAATTGAAACTGAAAATAAAGAACCAGAAAATGTTATGAGTTTAATATCTGTAGAACCTATGGAGGTTGAAATTGGCTATGGACTTATTCCTTTAGCAGATGAGGCTTCCGGCGGTGACTTACTTCAAAGAATAACTTCAGTGAGACGTCAATGCGCTATAGAAATGGGTATTGTAGTTCAGCCAATCAGAATAAGGGACAACCTTCAATTAAAAACTAATGAGTATGTTATAAAAATAAGAGGAACTGTATTAGCAAAAGGTGAGCTTATGCCAAGTATGCTTTTATGTATGGATCCTACTAATGGAGAGGCAGAAATTCAGGGAATAAGAACTGTAGAACCTTCCTTTGGTCTTCCAGCTATTTGGATTAATAAAGATCAAAGAGAAGAAGCAGAAATTAAGGGTCTCACAGTTGTAGATCCAACAACTGTTATGGTTACTCACTTAACAGAAACTATAAAAAATCATTCCTATGAGCTGCTTGGAAGACAAGAGGTTAAGCTTATAGTAGACTCTGTAAAAGAAAAATACAGCACTGTTGTAGAAGAACTTATACCTGATCTTTTAACCATAGGTGAGCTTCAAAAGGTACTTCAAAACTTATTAAGAGAGAGAGTATCTATTAAAGATATGGTAACTATAATGGAATCACTTGCTGATAACTCAAGAACAACAAAGGATATTGAAGTGCTTACAGAATATGTAAGATTTTCTTTAGGAAGAAGCATTTGTAATTCCCTAATAGATGAAAGCGGTTCAGTTACTGTAGTTACTCTAGACCCTAGTATAGAGGATTTAGTAAGTAATAATATACAGAAATCTATGCAAGGTTCTTTTCCTGCTATAGATCCAGATACTACTGGAAGCATACTAAATTCCATCAAAAACACCTTGGATTCAGTATATTTTTACGAAAATCAACCGGTAATTTTAGTATCGCCTAAAATCAGACCTGCTTTCAGAAGATTAATTGAAATGGTGTTTCCAGCTGTAAATGTGTTGTCACTTAACGAAATACCTAATGATGTGCAGATAAAAACTGAGGGAGTGATTTCTATATAATGATTGTAAAAAGATATAGAGTAAACAATATGAATGAGGCAGTTACTAGAATAAGGTATGAGCTTGGTAAGGATGCTGTGATTGTAAGCCAAAGAAAAGTAAGAAAAAAGGGTTTATTTGGAATTTTCTCAAAGAAGATTCTAGAAGTTACAGCAGTAGTTGATAACAAGGAAGATAAGTCAAAGGATGTTCAGGAAGGCTTAGAAGCTATAAAAAAGATAATGTCTAATGAAACAGCAGCTGATAAATATAAGCCAGTAAATAATACTACTAAGAGTGCTGATACTATAGGGTATGTTAACAATGGGCATAGCAGCAGTAAAGTTCCTAAAAGTATATATAATGATAACTTAGTAGAAAAAAATAATTCAGATTTGATAAAAGAAGTACAAGAAATGAGAACTATGCTCAGTGAAATGATGACCATGTCTAACTCTAACCAACTTGGAAAAAGTAAGCTGCAGATTAGACTGGAAAGTTATGATTTTAAACCCAGTGTAATTAAAAGTATAATTAGTAAAATGAATAGCGTTACGGATGATAGATTAGAAGAAGAGAAACTAAAAGAAGTTATAGAAGACATGATTAAAATAGATCCTAAACCATTAGGCAATAAAGTAGTTCTTGTAGGACCAACAGGTGTAGGGAAAACAACTACTATTGCAAAACTTGCAGGGAAACTAGCCCTTATAGAAGGAAAAAATATAGGACTTATAACTATTGATACTTATAGAATTGGTGCAGTTGAACAGTTGAGAACTTATGCAGATATTATGAACATACCTTTTAGAGTTGTTTTGACAATTAAAGAAATGGAAGCTGCAATAGATAGTATGAAACATTGCGATGTGATATTAATTGATACTACAGGCAGAAGTAGTAAGAATGCAATGCAAATTTCTGAGTTAAGAGCATTTATAGATAAAGTAGAAACATGCAGCATACATTTAGTTATTAGTTGCACAACAAAAAACAAAGATATCGATATAATTGTTAACGGATATAAACCATTAAATTATAATAGTATTATAATTACAAAATTAGATGAAACTTCTACTTACGGATCTATACTAAATATACAACAAAGCGCAAATAAACCCATTAGCTTTGTCACTACAGGACAAAACGTACCAGAGGATTTAAAAATATTAACTGCTAAAAATATAACTAATGTGATGCTAGGAGAGGATACTATATGCTAGATCAAGCAGACAAATTGAGACAATTAGCAGAAAAGCAAAAATTAGATAAAGCAGAAGAAAAAAAAATTGAGTTAAAACCTAGGATAATCACAGTTACTTCTGGTAAAGGTGGAGTAGGAAAAAGTAATTTTGTAGTAAATTTAGCCATAACACTTCAAAAAATGGGAAAAAAGGTTCTTATATTTGATGCGGATATAGGCATGGGTAATGATGATGTGCTTATGGGGTTTTTGCCTAGGTTTAGTGTATATGATATAATATTTAGTAATAAAAATATTGAGGAAGTAATAATTGAGGGACCCTTTGGAGTAAAGCTGCTTCCAGGAGGAACTGGTGTATCACAATTTGAGGAAGTAACAGAAAAGCAAAATAAGGAATTTTTGAGTAAGTTATCAAAGCTAGATAATCTGGACTACATTATAATGGATACAGGAGCTGGGGTTAACAGAAGCGTACTTGGTTTTATTGCTTGTTGCGAAGAGCTTTTGATTATAATTACTCCTGAACCAACGTCACTTACAGATGCGTATAGTTTGCTTAAGGCTGTAAATCATTTTAAAATAAAAGATGCAGCTAAGATAGTAGTTAACAAAACTTTTGACAATAAAGAGGGGGAGACTACCTTTAGTAAGTTTAATAATGCAGTAACAAAGTTTCTTAACATAAAACTGCAGTATTTAGGTAGTATGTCAGAAGATAAGAGACTTATACAAGCTGTGAGAAAACAAGAACCTTTTATAATAAGTTTTCCTAATTCTACAGTAGCACGAGATTTAAGCGATATAGCTTCAAAAATTCTGGGGGCTGAAGAAAACAGTAAAGGTAAGAGTGTACAAGAGTTATTCAAAAAGATTTTTAATATTTTTTCGTAAGGGGTAAGTCTATATGAGTAACAAAATGGTGTTTGAAGTAAATAAAAAAATTGAAATCGAATTGGAACATGGAGTTTACAAAAGCGTTATACAAGATGTAAATGATGATTATATAGGTATAAGTATACCTGTAAATAATGGTCAATACCTGCCTTTAAAAAAAGGTGAAAGTGTAAGGGCTACATACTACTTTGGTAATGACGTATATAAATTTAGTACAGTTGTAATAGGCAGAAAGATAGAAAAAATATTATTAATTATGTTAAAGATACCAGATAAAGTGAATAAGATGCAAAGAAGAGGTTTTGTTAGAGTACCTTTAATGCTAAATGTATATTGTGCAACTGTATTTCAAGATAAGAATATACAAAATATAAATAACAATCAAATTGAGTTTTTTGATGCATATTCCTTAGATATAAGTGGCGGCGGTATGAGATTGGCAGTGGATAGAAGTTTTGAGACAAAAGTTAACTATGGAGATATATTATTAGTTACAATTTCACTACCACAAGAAAACTTAACAATAAGAGGAAAAATTGTAAGAATAGAGAATGATAAAAATATTCCTAAATTTATTTGTGGGTTAAGCTTTATAGACTTAGATCAAAAAAGTAGAGAGACTATTATAGGTTTGGTCTTTGCAACTATGAGAGAGCAGATGAAGAAAGGAGCGAAGGGGGATTAGCGCTATGGCTTTAGCAGGTAAGTTAGATGTAAAGGAAGAATTGGTTAAAAAGTATATACCGTTAGTTAAATATATTGCATCAAGAGTAATAATAGGGAAAACTAAATATATTGAGTATGAAGATTTAGTTAGTTATGGAATGATTGGACTTATGGATGCAATAAACAAATTTGATGCAGATAGAGGTATGAAGTTTTCTACTTATGCATCTATAAGAATAAAAGGTTCTATGATAGATGAGCTTAGAAGAAACAGTCCTATATCTAAAGGTGCAATGGACAAACTAAATAGATACAATGATGCTGTAGAAAAACTTCAAAAGGAATTGGGAAGAGAACCTTCAGATGATGAAATAGCCAAATTACTCCAAATAACAATAAAAGAAATGATGGAAATAGAAGGATACATAAATTATATATCAGTGGTGTCACTAGAAGATCTTATTTTTTCAGAGGATGACGATATTTCTTTGATGGGAACTATAGAAGATAATAAAAGTCCAAGTCCTGAAAAAACCCTTGAAGAAAAAGAAGAGTTAGAATATCTTACTAAAGCCCTAGACTTACTTAACGAAAAAGATAAAACAGTTTTATCTTTATATTATTATGAAGGTTTAACCTTAAAAGAAATTGGTAAGATATTAAGTGTATCAGAGTCAAGAGTATGCCAACTTCATAGCAGAGCAATAGTACACTTAAGGAAAGCAATGGGTAAACTCAAGTACATAGAAAATTAATAAATATAATAGTTACATATCTATTTAAGGAGGAAGCATGACTGAAATAGCACTTTTGACAATAGGAATACTGCTTATAGTAGTTAATATTAATGCTATCAAGAGAAGTAAAAACTCGTTCAGTGAAACACTTGATGTTAAGGAAAAAGACATAAAGGATTATGATGTTAAAATTATACAGATTAGGAAGGAATTTGCGGAGACAATTTTAGAGCTTCAAAAGGAAATTGAGACTTTAAAATATAAGGTTAGTGTCATAGAAAGTAATAATTCTAAAAAAGAACTTGTACATAAAGAAATGTCTATAGATAAGGATTCTAAAGATGAACATAAAAATTTAAGTAATTATGATAGTGATATAAATAGTAGTACAAAATTTAAAAATCAAAATGATATAAGTTATAATATAAATAAAGACATAGAGATAAACAGTAATAATGAAATAGAAAAATCAAGAGATATGAGTAAGGATAAAAAGTTAAATATTAGTGCTAAGGAAAGTATACATAAAAATGTAGAGAATACTATAAAAAATAATGAAAAAAAATACGAAAATAACAAGGTGACTGATAATAATATAAAAATAAAGGAAATAACCAAAATGTTAGAGGATGGCCTGTCTGTAGATGAAATATCTAAGATTATAGGTATAGGTAAGGGGGAAGTACTATTAATAAAAGAATTATATATAAAATAAAAGCATTAATAGATTTCCTAAGTGATAAAAAACTATTAATAGGTATTGGAATAGGAATTATTATATCTACAGGTCTTATGATTGGAAGTAAGATAAGTTACCAAGTGAGTAAAAGTCAAGTAGAAGATAAAGCTAGATCTATGGGAATGGTTTATCCAGAAGAAGTTAAAGTGATAAATAATAAGGGAGTGGGCAAATGATAAGAGGTTTATATACTGCAGTATCAGGCATGATAACACAAGAAGCAAAACAAGATGTTATAACCAATAATTTAGCAAATGCTAATACAGTTGGTTATAAGGGGGACAACTTATCCATTAAAAGGTTTGATGATGTATTACTCCAAAACTATGATAAAGTAGTTGGGGGAAAAAACGTAAAGAATGTTATAGGATCCTTAAGCTTAGGAAGTGAAGTTGATTCTGTAAATACTAATTTTACCCAAGGTATGATACAATCAACTGATAAACCAACAGACTTTGCTATAAAAGGAAAAGGATTTTTTACGGTTCAAAGAAATGACGGCATTAATAATACTGAGTATTATACTAGAGATGGTCATTTTCATGTAAATATGAATGGGGTTTTAGTAAATGATTCAGGAGATATAGTTATTGCTAGAAACCTTCAAACGAATCAATTAGAACCAATAAACGTTGGAAATGGCAAAATTACTAGTGATGTTAATGGTAACATAAGTGTTAACAATGTTAAAATGTACAAATTATATACTGTAGACTTTGGGGATTATAAGAATCTAAAAAAGGTTGGAGATAACTTATATGCAGGAACTAATCCAACGGAAGTTAACTCCACAGTTAGACAAAACTCTTTGGAAAGATCCAACATAAATATAATAAATGAAATGTCAGACATGATTACTACTATGAGAAGTTTCGAAACAAATCAAAAAATTATTCAATCATTAGATGATACCTTAGGAAAGGCTGTAAATGAAGTAGGCAGCGTAAGATAAAGTGAAACTTGAATCAGATGAGGTTTTGACCTCAACTGATTCTTAGCTGAACGAATCCAGGGACGCAGCCGCTCTTTACTCCCACTTTGGAGAAGATGGGAGTATTAGAGCGGGTAGTCATCGGATAAAGTGAAACTTCAATGAATTCAAGAGATTAGTACTACTAAGCTCAACCCTTGAAGAAATAGGGGGATTAGCGGCAATTGACTATGGGATAAAATTATTATGTGTATACAAAGGTGGTTAAACTATGTTAAGGATTCTTTGGAACGGAAGAAGTGCTATGAATGCTGAACAGCAAAAATTAGATAGTATTTCTAATAATATTGCTAACGTTAATACTGTAGGTTATAAAAAAGAAAATGTAAGTTTTCAAGATTTAGTATATGAAAACCTAAAGAGAACAGGATACCCTACTAATGATAATAATAAAAATGAGATTTTAAATGGAACTGGAGTTAAGGCTGGACAATGGATTAGAGATACCACTCAAGGAACTCTAAGAGATACAGGAGTTAAAACTGACTTAGCTATTGACGGAGATGGATATTTTAGAGTTACATTGCCAGATGGGTCAAAGGCATATGAAAGAGCAGGTTCATTTAATATAGATAATAATGGAGATATTGTTGATAAAAATGGTAATAGATTGGACATAGCTTTTACACAAGAGGGTTCTGATATGTTTAATTCTGGAAAAGTTTTTACATCAGATAACTTTGCAGTTAAACAAAGTGGTGAAATATATGTAAATGATAATAGTAACAGTGTACTTTATGGAAATATAAATACATATAGTCCTATAGGACAAGATTCTTTAACTTCTGTTGGAGAAAATTTATACGTACCTAATGCTCAAACGCAAATGAATGGAACAACTGATACAAACATAATGCAAGGATTTTTAGAAGATTCCAATGTAGATGTAGGCAAGGAAATGACAGATATGATTGTAGCTCAAAGAGCCTTTGAATTAGGCTCTAGGGCAATGAAAACTGGAGATGAGATGTGGGGTCTTATAAACAGCATGAAGGGGCGCTAAAATTTTTGCACACTAGATAAATTATAGGTACGGAACTTTTAAATTTAATTTATTTCACCTAGCACATTACTAGATTGTGCTATGCTACATAAATTAAATTTAAAAGTTCCAAATCTATAAAGGTAACTACAACTTAAATTTAACTTATGCGTAAGTATATATTGCCAATGTTGAGGTCACATTTAAATATTTTTTATTAGTCTTAGCGAAAATTTGAGAAAAAATCTTAGAACTTTAGATATGTTTGAGCATAGCGAGTTTATCAAAGTTCTTAGATTTTTCTCAAATTTGAGCTCTAGACTAATTAAAAATATTTAACGTGACGAAACATGGCAATATATACTGGAGTATAAGTTAAATTTCGGGCATGGTTACCTGTAATTTATCTAGTGTGTTTTTGTTTTAATTTCTAGTTTGTGTAAACATTTGACCAGTATAAACATATAATATATTGATATATTATATGTTTATAGGAGGGATTAATATGGATAATAACTGTTATAGAAAATATACAGAAGCCAATATGCAACATAACTGTCCATTTATGAATAGTTTATACATGTATCGAATGGCGTGTCCAATGATGTGCCCAATGGCTAATATGCAAGTTATGGGTTTTCCAGGTCAAATGCCTGGTCAATTTAATCCTACTCCAGACTTTCAAGGAGTACAGCCTTTTGGAATGTATCCTGATATGACTGAAGTAGAAGGAATGAAAGCAACTGATCCATATAAATGTCCATGCGATCATACAGAAGATCCGCAACAATATTCAGATGGTGCTAATATAAGTAGTGGAAATGGACAATCTTTTGATTCAGTAGGAGAAGAAACAGTAGACTTTTCTAATGAAAACATAAACTATGCTGTTGAACAAAACCTATGGCAAGGAAATATTGAAAACATTAAGATGAGAACTGTTGATATAAGCGAAATAGAAGATTAAAAATATAAAATTTAGTTTTAAAACAACCATATTATTGGGCTTTAAGATGAAAATTTAAATTATACTCCAAGATATGTTACCAAACTTCAGCACGTTAAAAACTTTTAATCAGTCTAAAGTTTGTGTTTAAGCAGAGAGCCAAAATCTGTGATTTTGTGCGAATCGGTTAAGCGACCATATCAAAATCTGTGATTTTGATATGGTCGCTTACTCTGTGTGTACTACTCTGACGAAAGGAAGAGTAGTTTCATAATGAAAACCTAAGAACCTTATATAAACTCGCTACGCTCAAACATATATAAGGTTCTAAGATTTTCTAAAACACTTCACTAAGACTGATAAAAAAGTTTTTAAATGTGCTTTCAGTTTTGGTAACATATCTCTACGTATAATTTAAATTTTCATTATTTTAGAGCTGCCATAGCAGTAGTTAAAGGTGGTATAACTTGTTTCTTTCTTGACATAACGCCAGGTGCATAAGCACAGCTTTCCTCTAGAGTTACATTAAATACTCCAGCTGCAAGGTCTTTATATTCTCCCGTTATAATTAATTCAGAACCGCCATCTAGTATATCTGTAAGCATAAGTAAAACTAAACCTAAGTTTTCAGATTTACATTTGCTCTCCATTAGATCGATAATATCTTTCTTTATTGGCTTAAAGCCTTCAATATCCATAGTTGAAACTTGACCTACAGCAATCTTTATACCATTTAAAGCGAATTCTTTATAATCCTGATTAAGTATTTCTTCAGGTGTTTTTCCTTCTAGAGAAGAAGCTGCTTTAAACATTTCTTTTGCAAATTTCTCTGGATCAATGTTAGCTATACTTGCTAATCTTTCTAACACAGCTTTATCTTTATCAGTTGAAGTAGGAGATTTAAATAATAATGTATCAGAAATAATAGCAGCACATAAAAGACCAGCAATTTTTGCAGATGGTCTTATACCATTCTCAAAGAACATAGAACCCACTATTGTAGCAGTACATCCCACAGGTTCATTTCTAAAATATATTGGAGACCCTGTTTGAATATCAGCTATTCTATGGTGGTCAATTATTTCTAAAAGCTCTGCGTCTTCTAAACCATGAACAGATTGAGCTCTTTCATTATGGTCTACAAGAATAACTTTCTTTTTATTTTCAGATATTAAATGATATCTAGATATATTCCCAACAACCTGATTTTCTGAATTCACTACAGGATAGCTTCTAAATCTTGTTTTTAACATTATATCTCTTACATCGTCAATAAGATCATCAGTTTTAAAGTATATAAGATTCTCTTTAGTCATAACGTAACTAACAGGTATGCTTTGAGGTATTAATCTTGATGTAGTAAAGCTATCATAAGGTGTTACTATTATTGAACAACCAATATTCTTAGCTTTTTCGATTATTGAATCACTTACAGCATGATTACCTGTTATTATCATTAAAGAAGCTTTACAATCAAGTATTACATTTTGGGCATCCTCTCTGTTGCCGCAGATTACAAGATCACCCTCTTCAATTAGTTCTTCAGCACTTTCTGGTTGCATTGCTGCTACAACTAGTTTTCCAGTAAACCTTGGTTCTTTTTCAGAAGCATAGATGCATTTAGCAGAAAGAGTTTCTAGTATATTTTCAAGTTTTGCACCACTTTTTTCAATTATACTAGTGTCCCATATATCCATATAACTAGATGTTATGTTTGATTGAGACGCTATTCCGATTAAGCTATCTTCATTATCCACTACTGGTAAAGTTTTTACATCATTCTTTCTTATTATTGACCAAGCTGCTTTTAATGAAGTGTCAGCAGATATAGGTGTTATTCCATCTATTTTCAAATCTGCTATTTGAGTCTTTACAGTTTCTACAAGCATTGGTGGTTTTACATCAAAGTAGTCAAGAACAAATTGAGTTTCCTTGCTTATTTTTCCTAGTCTTATAGGAACTGCATTTACACCAGTTTTATTTTTAAGTTCTGCATAAGACAAGGCTGAACAAATAGAATCAGTATCTGGATTTTTGTGCCCTGTTATGTATACTACATTATTCATTATGGTTTCCTCCTAAATTTATACTAAAAGTAAATTATATCTAAGCATATATATATATATTATATACAATACTTTTGCTTTATCAAACATATTTTATCATAAAAATCAAGTATATAGCCATTATTTTTAGTTTTCAGATGCCTAGGTTAAATGAATTTTTACATATAAGATTTTTTCATAATATTACAGTATCAGTTCATATATTTAATTAGTAAAGAAAAAATTTAATAACTGCTATAAATAAGTAGTTATATCCACTACTATACATCTACTGTATTATATAACTTTAAAACTTGTATGATCTGTGGAGAAGTATGGCCAGATGGTAATGGATGAGTAAAATAATAAATAGCTAGGGGGGATAAATTTGATTAATGAAAAGGATTTGCAAAGTGGGCTTACTCAAGCAGAAGCTGAAAGAAGATTAAAAAAATATGGAGCAAACAGAATAGAAAAAAAGAAAAAAGTATCTCCAATTGGAATATTTCTTTCCCAGTTTAACGATTTTATAACCTGGGTACTTATAGCTGCTACACTGATATCTGGGTTTATGGGAGAAAAGGCTGATGCAATAACTATCATTATAATAATTATAATGAATGCATTCTTAGGATTTATACAAGAGTATAAAACTGAAAAATCCTTAGAAGCACTAAAAGAGTTGGCTGCTCCTACTGCAAAAGTAATAAGAAACAGCGTGGTAAAAGTAATAAGTGCAGAGGAATTAGTAATAGGAGATTTGATTATACTTGAAAGCGGCGATAGAGTTCCAGCGGATTGTATGATTGTAGAGGATAGTAATTTTATGGTTGACGAATCTCTTTTAACAGGGGAATCCGTTAGTGTTGAAAAAAGCTCA
Source organism: Clostridium sp. DJ247 (assembly GCF_014231265.1). Taxonomy (NCBI): domain Bacteria; kingdom Bacillati; phylum Bacillota; class Clostridia; order Eubacteriales; family Clostridiaceae; genus Clostridium; species Clostridium sp. DJ247. The sequence goes on from NZ_JABAIW010000021.1 coordinate 47,886, forward strand.
ACAACGAAAAATAATTCGATTTTTATGGGAACTATAGTTTTGACAGGAAAAGGGAAAGGCAGAATTATCGAAACTGGTATGAAAACTGAAATGGGAAAAATAGCTGGAATGCTTCAAAATATTGAGAATGAGAGATCTCCACTTAAAGAAAAGCTTAATTCACTTGGAAAGATATTAGTAGTACTTTGTATTGTTATTTGTTTTGTGGTTACTCTAACAGGTATAGGTCGAGGACAAGACAAATACGAAATGTTTCTACTTGGAGTAAGTTTAGCCGTAGCTGCAATACCTGAAGGACTAACAGCAATAGTTACAGTTGCTCTAGCTCTTGGTGTTTCTAGAATGTTAAAGAGAAATGCTTTAATTAGGAAGCTACCTGCAGTTGAAACTTTAGGGTGCACGTCAATAATTTGCAGTGACAAGACAGGAACTTTAACAGAAAACAAGATGACGGTAAAGGCTATGTTTTTTCATAGTAGATCCTACTATATAGATAGAGAATTGGCACCTGACAACTTGTTATTAAAGAAAGCTTTTACATATTGTAATGATTGTAATTTTGATTATAAGGAAAATAATATTGCAAAAAGCTTGTTTGGGGATCCTACAGAAACAGCTCTGATAAAAGCTTTTTTTAAGGATAGTACGCACTTAAATGAATTTTTGAATAAAGCCAAAAGAGTTTATGATATTCCCTTTGATTCAGATAGAAAAATGATGTCTGTAATCATGCGAGAAGGAACGAAAGAAACTTGCTATGTAAAGGGTGCTCCAGAGAGAATAATAAATAAGTGCAAATATATTGTAGAAAAAGGAGAAGTAAAATTATTTACATCAGATTACAGAAACAGAGTTCTTAAAGCTGTAGAGGCTATGTCCTTCAATGCCTTAAGATGTATAGCAGCTGCTTATAAGGATAAAGGAATAGTTAAAGGAAAGAATTTAGAGGAGAACTTAATATTTATAGGAGTTGCAGGAATAATAGATCCGCCTAGAAAAGAAGCAAAAGATGCAGTGTTAAAATGTAAACTAGCTGGCATAAGACCTGTTATGATAACTGGTGACCACAAGAATACTGCCTTTGCTATAGGAAAGGAATTAGATATATGTAAGAATCAATCTGAAGTTATAACAGGTGAGGAAATAGATAAACTTAACGATAAACAACTAGCATCAAAAGTAGATGGGATTTCTATTTATGCAAGAGTAAGTCCAAACCATAAGTTAAGAATAGTTAAAGCATTTAAAACTAAAAACAAAATTGTGGCAATGACTGGAGATGGGGTAAATGATGCACCAGCAGTAAAAGAAGCAGATATCGGAATCTCAATGGGTATATCGGGAACAGATGTAACTAAAGAAGCTTCTTCAATGATACTTTTAGATGATAACTTTGCTACCATTGTATCAGCTGTAGAAGAAGGAAGAATAATTTATGACAACATAAGAAAATTTATTAGATATTTGCTTTCTTGCAACTTAGGAGAAGTTTTAACTATGTTTTTAGCATCACTTTTTTATCTAGATACTCCTCTTCTTCCTATACAGATTCTATTAGTTAACCTTGCTACAGATGGACTTCCTGCTATAGCCTTAGGCGTTGATCCTGCAGATGAAGATATAATGAGTGGAAAGCCAAGGCCTAAAAATGAAAGTATATTTGCCAGAGGGCTCAGTGAAAGAATAATTGTAAGAGGATCGCTTATAGGTGTTTGTACGGTTTTTGCATTTATTGCAGGTAGATATTATGGTTATAATTTAATAACTTGCAGAACACTTGCTTTGTCTACACTAATAATATCTCAATTAATACATGTATTTGAATGTAGATCAGAAAGGCATTCTATATTTGAAATAAAATTATTTACTAACCCATATTTAGTTGGAGCTGTAGCTGTTTCTATTAGTATGCTTTTGTGTGTACTTTATATTCCATTTATGCAAGGCGTATTCCACACTACAGCACTTAATGCAGGACAGTGGGGAATAGTAATATTCTTCTCTGGAATCATTGCATTAGTAAATAGTCTATATTTATATTTTAAATAGGGTAAAAAAATTAGAATTGCATCTGCAATTCTAATTTTATTTGATTCTTTGTATTTTTTGAACTCTTTGAGGCTTACCTTCAATTGGGACTAAATCCTTTTTAGTAGTCATATTTCTAATATTCATTAACTCTATTTGCTCGCTATTTTGTTTTCCTTTCTTACCTTTAAGTCCTTGAACTAAAACTAAATTACCTTGGTTTATTGTTATAAATTCGGGTTTCTTAAACCATCTATTTCTAATATAAGTACATTTAATTACAGTTTTACTTCTTTCAGGTCTTACTAGAATTGTAACACTTAACTTATTAAATATCCAAAGGAGAGTTTTTTCAGTAACCTTTACAGATACTACTGTACCTTGTAGCTGTGTAAGTCTATCACCATATTTTTTTAAGTAGGATTTTGTGTAGTATTGCGCAATTTTTTCTTTAAAGCTCATGCAGATAACTCCTTTACGTTAAATTATTTTATAGAATGCTGAGTATTCAGCAGAAATTACAGATAGAATTTTATGTATATTATAACATAGTATTATTCATTTTAAAATATAATGAGGTACTTTTGTTATAGTTTTCCCTGTAAACTCTATTAGATGTATTTAAATAATGAAAACATTTTAATCAATCTAAAGTTCGTGTTTCTGAAAATCTAAGAACCTTTGATAAACTCGTATCACAGTCTGGATCAACTTATCAATTACCATTGATAAGTCGTTGGTTGAATTGAATATAAGTTTGAATTTTGGACAAGGAACTCTATAGGTAAATTAATAACCTAATATATCTTGTAAGTTTTTAACTACTATTATAAAATAAAGTCTAGGTTAAAAATTTAAATATTAATTACATATGTTTATTGTGCGATTAAGACTAATATTTATTTAGAAGTTTATAACTAATATTTTTATATCAGTGCTATAATTTAATATAATAACTTAAGTATAAACTAAGAAAAGATAAAAGCCTAACAGTAAAAAAGTTATACAAATCAATGCTTGTGAAATTCCGCAAGCTACTATAAAAAATATATATTAATGGAGGATTAAATATGAAAAAGCAAGAAATAGCAAAAATTATAGATCATACGATCTTAAAACCTGAGGCTTCAGAACATAAGGTTAGAGAGATTTGCAAGGAAGCGTTAGAGAATAATTTTGCTTCAGTGTGTGTAAATCCATGTCATGTATCATTAGTTTGTGAAATGTTAAAAGGAAGTGCAGTAAAGGTTTGTACTGTTATTGGTTTTCCGCTAGGAGCTACAACATCTGCAGTGAAAGCATTTGAAACGGAAGATGCCATAAAAAATGGTGCTCAGGAAGTTGACATGGTTATTAATATTGGAAAACTTAAAGATAAAGACTATGAATATGTAAAAAATGACATAAAAGCCGTAGTAGATACAGCTAAAGGAAAAGCGTTAACAAAGGTTATAATTGAAGCTTGTCTTTTAACCCAGGAAGAGAAAGTTACAGCATGTAAGTTGTCAAAAGAAGCAGGGGCAGATTATGTAAAAACTTCAACGGGATTTTCAACTAATGGTGCTACTATAGAGGATATAAGAATTATGAGAGAAACTGTTGGTAGTAATATAGGGGTTAAAGCATCTGGTGGGATACATAGTTTCCAACAAGCAGAAGCTCTAATAGAGGCAGGTGCCTCTAGAATAGGTGCATCAGCTTCTATTGACATATGTGAAGGTGCTAAGTAATAATCAATAATAAGAGATATCTACATATTTTTAAATAAATTTGTAGGTATCTTTTTATTTTTTATAATTTTTGTGCCTAAATATAATTTTTAAGAATATTATTATAGTAAGCCATGAAAGGGGGATGAGATATGAATAGAGAATTGACGCCTGAGGAGATTGTGTATGAATTTAATTTTAGTAATATTCAAGTAAGAAAAGAAGCTAATAATGTACCCGAATATAGAGAAGTTTTTAAAAAAATAAAAACCGCTTTAGAAATAGATAAGGAAGGATATAATGTTTATCTTATAGATGATTTTTCAAAGGATAAGTTAGATAGTATTACGGTATTTATAAAGGATATTCTAGAAAATAAAAGTAGACCTAAGGATATATGCTACGTGGTAAGAGATGATGAAAAATATCCTAAAGCTTTATTTTTAGAAGGTGGCAAAGGTATAAAGCTTAAGAAAACTTTAGAAAATATACAAAAAGCCTATGAAGTGTGCACTTATGAATTTTATAATGGAACTTCAAACAAGGAAAAAGAAGAAATCATAGATAATATACAAAAGAAAAGAAATGACTTAATTAGCAAATTAGTAAAAATGGCAGAGGAAGATGGGTTTACCATGAGGCCTACAAAAAATGGATTTACCTTCATACCACTTAAAGACGAAGGTAAACTAATGAATGAAAAAGATTATGACTCTTTAGAAGTTTTAGAAAAAGAAGAAATATTAAATAAAGTTAGTGTGTTAAAGGTTAACGCTCAAGAAGTGCTAGATGAATTAAAGGATATGGAGTTATCAGAAATCAACAAAATAAAAGTTCTTATGGAGTCATACTATTTAGAAGAGACTAAAGAGTTAAAACAGGAATATCTGAGTGAATTTGCAGATAATATTGAAGTCATTGAATTTTTAAATTATGTTTGCCATGATATCGAAACAGGTATAATAGAGATATATTCTATAGGTTACGATGAAGATGAAGAAGAGATAAATGAAACAATTTACAAATATGTAGTTAATGTTTTGGTAGACAACAGTGAAAATGACAGCCCACCGGTAATCTTTGAAGAAGATCCCAGTGTTAATAATCTTTTGGGAAGCATAGAATATGAAAATAAGAATGGTGTATATACAACAGATATAAGTTTAATTAAGGCAGGAGTATTTCTAAGAGCTAACGGTGGTTGCTTAATACTGAGGGTTAACAGTCTTATAAATAACTCTTCAGCATATTACTATTTAAAGAAATCTTTAATAAGTGGAAAAGTAGACTTAGATTATAATAGAGGATATTTAGAGCTTCTATCTCTTAGTGGATTAAAGCCTGAGCCTGTAAAGTTTAGTGAAAAAATAATACTTATAGGAGATTATGAAACCTACGACTTATTATACACCCATGATGAGGATTTTAAAAAAATATTTAAGATAAGAGCAGAATATAAGTCGTTATTAGATATTAATGAGGATACTACACAGGCATTTTTAGAAAAAGTTCATGGTATATGCAGAGATAATAACTTAAACACTTTAACTGATGAAGCTATAAAAGAACTAGCAAAATTTTCAGCAAGAAAGGCAGAAAATAAGAATAAGTTGTATATTGACGATTATGAATTAGGAAGAGTTTTAATGCTGGCTAATAATAAAGTTGAAAATGAAAATAGAAATTCTATTAATGGAACGGATATAATAGAGGTTGTTTATAGTGAAGAATTAATAGAAGAAGAAATAGCTAAAAGCTATAAGGAACGTAAAATATTTATAAATGTAAAAGACAAATTAGTAGGTCAAATAAATGCTTTGTCTGTCATTGACACTGGTTATTTTAGTTTTGGAAAACCAATAAGAATAACCTGTTCTTGCTATAAAGGTAATGGGAACATTGTAGATGTTCAGAAAGAAAGTGATTTAAGTGGTAAAATTCACAACAAAGCAATAAATACCTTAAGAGGATATATTAATACACTAATTGGTGGATATGAAAAATTACCAGTAGATTTTCATATTAGCTTTGAGCAGTTATATGGAAAGATAGATGGGGACAGTGCATCCGTTGCAGAAGTGATATCTATGCTATCTTCACTAAGTAAAATAGGTATAAGGCAAAATATATCAGTTACTGGCTCCATAAATCAGTTTGGAGAAGTGCAGCCTATAGGTGGAGTCAATGAGAAAATAGAAGGTTTTTTTAAGATATGTAAGTTAGTCGATAGTATAGAAGGAAAAGGTGTACTTATTCCTGATTCTAATATTGATAGCCTTGTATTGAGTGGAGAAGTAGAAGAAGCAATTAAAAAAGGAAGCTTCCACATTTATTCAATGTCAACTATAGAGGATGCTGTAGAAGTACTTATGGGTGAGGAGTCTGTAAAATATGAAAATATAATGGATACTATAGAAAAAGAAATTAAAAAATACTTAGGAAAGAGTGACACTAGAAAACGTAAGTAAATTAAAAAGGATATAAAATATATAGGTACAGAACTTTTAAATTTAATTTATTTCACCTAGCACATTACTAGATTATGCCACTGATAAATAGTTTAAGAAAGTCTAAGCCTCAAATTAGCAGAAAAGCTAAGGACTTTGATAAACTCGCTTAGGCTCAAACAGTATCAAAGTACTAAGCTTTCCTACTAATTTGAGACTAAGACTTTCTAATAAACTATTTAAAGGTTGCACAATCTAGTAATGTGCTATGCTACATAAATTAAATTTAAAAGTTCCAGATCTATATATAGGAATTCTTGGTTAAAATTTAACTTATACGTAGGGATATGTTGCCAAAACTGAAAGCACATTTAAAAACTTTTTTATCAGTCTTAGTGAAGTGTTTTTAGAAAATCTTAGGAGCTTTGATATGTTTGAAGTACGAGTTTATCAAAGCTTTTTATTTTATATGAAACTCATCTTCCTTACGTCAGATGAGTAAGCGATTCGCACAAAATCACAGATTTTGGCTCTCTGCTTAAAACACAAACTTTAGACTGATAAAAAGTTTTTAACGTGCTGAAGTTTGGCAACATATCCGGTCGTATAAGTTAAATTTTCACTCTAGCCCCCTATATTATACGTTAAATCTAAAGTGAACGATGTCTCCATCTTGCATAATATAATCTTTTCCTTCTAGTCTAAAGTATCCTTTTTCTCTTGCAGCGGATTCAGAACCAGATTCTACAAGTTTATCATAGGATATTATTTCTGCTCTTATAAATCCTTTTTCTATATCTGAGTGGATTTTTCCAGCAGCTTGAGGTGCTTTTGTACCATTTTTTATAGTCCAAGCTCTAACTTCAACAACACCAGCAGTTAAGAAGCTCATAAGTCCAAGCAACTTATAACTTTCGTGTATCAGCTTATCAAGACCTGCCTCATCTAATCCATATTCTTGCAGCATTTCACTTTTTTCATCTTCTTCTAGAGATGATAGTTCTTCTTCAATTTTTGCTGAAATTACTACTACCCCAGAACCTTCGTTAGCAGCAAACTCTTTAACTTTTTTAACATAATCATTTTCTGTATTTCCAGACACTAAATCATCTTCGGAAACATTTGCTACATAAAGTACAGGTTTAGTTGTAAGTAGGAAAAATCCTTTAACTTGTTCATCTTCATCATCAGTAAGTTCCATAGTTCTTACTGGTTTTCCTTCTTCTAAATGCAGTTTAACCTTTTGCATAAGATCATACTCTGCTTTAGCTTCTTTGTTTCCGCTTCTAGCAAGTTTAACTACCTTTTCAATTCTTCTATCCATAACTTCTATATCTGAGAATATAAGTTCTAAGCTTATAGTTTCTATATCACGTATAGGGTCAACAGATGCATCTACGTGAACTATATTAGGATCATCAAAGCATCTAACTACATGAACTATAGCCTCAACCTCTCTTATATGGGATAAGAATTTGTTTCCAAGTCCTTCGCCTTTGCTAGCACCTCTAACTAAGCCTGCTATATCATAAAACTCAATAGCTGTATATATCTTTTTTTTAGTATTATACATTTTCTCTAATACATCTAATCTTTTGTCAGGAACACTAACAACTCCTACGTTAGGCTCTATGGTACAAAATGGATAGTTTGCAGATTCAGCACCTGCCTTTGTTATAGCATTAAATAACGTACTTTTACCTACGTTTGGTAGGCCTACAATTCCAAGTTTCATGTATGTACATTCCTTTCTCAAATCAAAAATTTCAAGTATAATTCAGTCTAAATTATACTCTACAAAAGAAGTCATTTCAAGAAATGCTTTTATTATGGAAGTTTAACTTGGAAAACAAATGAAAACTATTTACGTGAAAGATACATGCCCACACACACACCCTTCATAAAACCCAAACCAATCATTGCAGCTATACACATTTTTTCATAGTTATTTAAGCAGTGAACATGATGTTGTCTAAATATACTCTTTATTGGTCCACATTTTCTCATGGTTATATCTCCTCTCTTAAAAATATATTTCTATGCAAAGTTTTATATTTTATCCGATGACTACCCGCTCTAATACTCCCATCTTCTTCAAGGTAGGAGTAAAGAGCGGCCACGTCCCTGGATTTGTTCAACTAAGAATCAGGTGGGATCAAAGCCCCATCTGATTCAAGTTTCACTTTATCTATGTAGACATTACTAGAAGCTAATATATTTATTGTTTAAGTATTAGAGAGTTTTTATTAAGAAAAGTTAAGGGAATGTTACCTTAAAATGGAAATGTTTTGATAATATCTTAACTAATAATAAAAAATTTAGTAGTATAATTTGTAGAAATTAATGTAGGAAAATAATTCTTCAGGTAGTATAAGCCAAAGTCTTGTAAAGTGTTTAGAAAAACTTAAGTCGATATATGTTGAAAAAATAATTTTAATAAGTTTAAAAAATACATTAAAAAAGTTTTTGAAAAGAGGGATTTTTATGTTAAAATAGAATAAGTAAACCTATGTGGTTAAAAGTGGTGTAAAGTGGTGTGAAATAATAAATTGAACCAATCCAGAGCATAGTAGCCCATAACTCCCTGTTTGCAAAAGCTGGAGTCTTATGGATGGTAGCTAATGGATAAAATTGAGGTGCAAAATGTTTATAGGTGAATACGAGCACGCCTTAGATAGCAAAAACAGAATAATTGTACCTTCGAAGTTCAGAGAAGAATTAGGTAATAAATTTATACTCACCAAGGGTTTAGACGGATGTCTATACTGTTACACTTTAAATGAGTGGGAAGTACTAGAGCAAAAGCTAAAAAAACTTCCTTTAACCAATAAGAATGCAAGAGCTTTTGTAAGATTCTTTTTCTCTGGAGCTAATGAAATAGAGATGGACAAACAGGGAAGAACAGTAATTCCACAAAGTCTTTTAGAATATGGAGACATAAAAAAGGAAATAGTAAGTATTGGAGTATCAAATAGAATTGAAATATGGAGTAAAGAAAAGTGGGAGGAATACAATAGCTCAAATATAGATTATGATCAAATCGCAGAACAGATGGGTGAATTGGGCATTTAAATTGGTTAAGCTGCTTAATCAATAGGATTAAATATAAAAACGGAGGAAGTAACATATGGAGTTTAAGCATGTATCTGTGCTATTAAATGAAACAATAGACGGACTAAATATTAAAGCAGATGGCATATATGTAGATTGTACTTTAGGTGGAGGTGGACACTCTTATGAAATTTTAAAGAGGTTGTCTCCTGAGGGAAAACTTATTGGTATAGATCAAGATAAAAATGCTTTGGAAGCAGCTAAGAAGAGATTAGCTTCATTTAATAATGTTTTATATGTTCATAGTAATTTTTATAATATTGAAAAAGTATTAGAAGAGTTAGAGGTAGAAAAAGTTGACGGTATAATAATGGACCTTGGAGTATCCTCTCATCAGTTAGATGAAGCAGAAAGAGGTTTTAGTTACATGAAAGATGCACCATTAGATATGAGAATGAATAGAGAAGATGATTTTTCTGCCTATGATGTAATTAATGGGTATAGCGAAGAAGAATTATACAGAGTTATAAGAGATTATGGTGAAGATAACTTTGCTAAAAGGATAGCAAAAAAGATAGTAGAAAAACGTGTAAAGGAGGACATAAAGACTACAGGACGATTAGTAGAAATAATTAAAGAAGCTATACCAGCAAGGTTTCAAAAAGATGGTCATCCAGCAAAGAGAACGTTTCAAGCAATAAGAATCGAAGTTAATAAGGAATTAGAAATATTAGATAAAGCAGTAGAAGATAGTATACAGCATTTAAACAAAGGTGGAAGAATAGCAATTATAACCTTCCATTCATTAGAAGATAGAAAAATAAAAGTAAAGTTTAAAGAATTAGATAACCCTTGCAAATGTCCTTCGGATTTTCCATTCTGTGTATGTGGAAAGAAGCCTTTAATAAAGATAATAAGTAGAAAGCCTATAGAACCTTCCAAAGAAGAAATGGAGGTAAATTCAAGAAGTAAAAGTGCAAAGCTTAGGGTAGCTGAGAGAATTTAGTTCTAAAATTTATGTGGGGTGAATAAAGTGATAGTGGTAAATGAAGATAGCGTTATACATGGTAATACTGTTCTGCAGCCTAAATATAATCCTTCCATAGACAAAGGAATAGATAGGGAAAAAGAAGCAAAGAGAAAAATAAAGGAAAGAAACCAAAGGCAAAGAAGACTTAAAGATAAAGTTAAGGTTATAAGAAATATAGCGTTAACTTTCGCTATAGGATTAACCTTAGTAGGTAGATACTGTTATATATATAACATGCAAATGGAACTGAATTCTATAAAATCAAATATAGGCGAAACAAATAAGGATAACGAAAATTTAAAAGTAGAGCTAGTAAAGTACAATAATCTTCAATACATAGAGGAAACTGCAATAAATAGGCTGCATATGTTACCACCAGATAAAAGTTCAGCAATTTATACTGATTTACATAAGGATGTTATACAATACACAGAGAAAAAAAGTAAAGAAGAGACACAACAGAATATATGGAATAAGTTGAAAAAGATGCTATTTTAAGTTTTATAAGCAATTAGTCAATATTTATTACCTTCATAGGATTGCTTAGAACAACTTAAATAGCTGTTCTTAGTAATATTTTACGGAGGTAATAGTTTGTCTAAAAAAGAATATAGAGATAAAGTAGTTATCCGAAAGAGAATGGTAGTTGTTTTCAGCTTTCTTTTTGTTGCATTCTGCGTGCTATTTGGCAGAATGTTTTACGTAATGGTGCATCAATCGGCTAAACTTAAAACATTAGCAATTGATCAGTGGACAAGTGAGGTAAAAATTGATGCTAAAAGAGGTAGGATATTAGATAGAAACGGGCACGAGCTTGTAGTAAGTGCTAACGTTTATAGAGTAGATTTGGATATGAACACACTAAAGGATACTATGAAAGAAAAAAATTTAACACAGGATGAAGTTGCAGATAAATTAGCTTCGGCCTTATCAATGGAAAAGACTCAGGTTTCCAAAATACTTAATAAGAAGCTACCTGGTGGACTTCCATTAGGTTCTGCTTATCTTAAGAGGAGAATAGAAAAAGATGAAGCAGACAAGGTAAGGGATTTAAATTTAAGAGGAGTTTTAATATCTGCAGATACTAAAAGATATTATCCTAACAACAATTTTTTAGCACATGTTCTTGGACATACTAACTCTGATGGTAATGGACTTACAGGGGTAGAATTATATTATAATAAGGAGCTATCAGGAATACCAGGAGTCAGGATTGCTGAAACAGATAAAAAAAGCAAGGGTCTTCCATACACTATTTCTGAATATACTAAACCCAAGGATGGTAAAGATGTTGTTTTAACCATTGATGAAATGATTCAGCATTTTGCAGAAAAAGCCGCAGATCAAGCCATGATTGATAATAAAGCGAAAGCTGTAACTATAATAGTTATGGATCCTAAAAATGGTGAAGTTTTAGCGTTGGTTAACAAGCCGGACTATAATCTCAATGATCCATGGATTAAAGATAAATCTTATGATGAGCTTCAGAAAATGTGGAGAGACAGAGCAGTAAATGATACTTTTGAACCTGGATCCATATTTAAAGTAATTACAGCCTCAGCTGCCATGGAAGAAGGTGTGGTAAGTGAGAATGATAGATTCTCTTGTTCAGGCAGTTTTACTGTAGCAAATAAGATTATACATTGTTGGAAAACTTCTGGTCATGGAGAAGAGAGTTTTATTGATATATTAAAAAACTCTTGTAATGTAGGTTTTGCTGCTGTTGGTAAAAAGGTAGGTAAAGAGAACTTGTATAAATACATACAAAAGTTTGGATTTGGTGAGAAAACAGGTATAGATTTACCAGGAGAAGCAAAAGGAATAATTAAAAAACCACAGAGTATTAGTGATCTAGACTTAGCCACTATATCCTTTGGACAGACCAATACAGCATCACCTATTCAATATCTAACTGCTTTAAATGCTGTAGCAAATGGAGGATATTTAATAAAACCTCATGTTATGAAAGAAATATCCCATTACGATGAGAATACGGGCTCGGAAACAGCAGATAAAAGCTATGATGTAAACAGTAGTATTAAAAAAATATTAGATTCAAATAAGATGGCTCAGTTAAGAGGCTATCTAGAGAAGGTTGTTTCAGAAGGTGGAGGAAAGAAGGCTTTTATAGATGGATACCATATAGCCGGAAAAACAGGAACAGCTCAAAAAGCTGGACAAGGGGGATATCAGCCAGGAAAATATATATCATCTTTTGGTGGTATGGCTCCGGCTAATGATCCTAAAATCACAGTATTTGTATCTATAGATGAGCCAGATCCTTCCAATTATTATGCAGGTCAAATTACAGCACCAGTAGCGCAACAGGTATTTAATGATATATTTAATTATCTAGATATGAAGAGTGATGCTAGTGCAGATGATGTAGCTAAAAGTATGTTAAAGGATGTAATTGTGCCAGATGTAAGGGGAATGAAGAAGACAGATGGGGAAAAAGTTTTAAAGGGTCAAAAGTTAGAGGTAGAGGGTGATTCTAATGGAGAATATATTACAGATATGAATCCAAAGCCAGGATATACAGTTAAAGAAGGAAGTAAAATTATCCTTTACACAGGAAGCGCACCAAACTATAATAAAGTAGTAACAGTTCCAGATGTTACAGGTTTAGGCCGAGAGCAAGCAATATCTATATTTAACAGTATAGGACTTAAAGCAGATTTTGATGGAGATGGAATGGTAACGGATCAGAGTGTTACTCCAGGAAAAGAAGTACCTAAAGGGACAGTTATAAATGTTCATACAGAACCAATAGGAGATTAATATTTAGGCATGTAACGCAGACTAGAAAACAAAATTCTATATGCGCTGCATGCCAATGCTATGTAAAGAAATTTAAGTTATTGCAGGGTTCGTGGGTGGAAACTTAACTTATACTCCGGAATATGTTGTCAAACTTCAGCACGTTAAAAACTTTTAATCAGTCTAAAGTTCGTGTTTTTGAAAATCTAAGAACCTTTGATAAACTCGCTATGCTCAAACATATCAAACGTCCTAAGATTTTCTAAAACACTTCACTAAGACTGATAAAAAAGTTTTTAAATGTGCCGTCAGTTTTGACAACATATTCCTACGTATAAGTTAAATTTCAGCCGTAGAACACTATATAAATCTATAAGAATACTAGGGAGTTGATGTAATGAATCTAAAGGAAATATTGAGGGGTATAGAATATCAACTTACAAAAGGAAATGAAAATCTAGATATAAAAGAAATACAATATGATTCTAGAGCTGTTAAAGCTGGTGATTTGTTTATATGTATTGAAGGTTATAGTACAGATGGACATAAATACATAAGTAGTGCTGTTGCTAAGGGTGCGGTGGCTATTATATGCAGCAAGGAAATAGATAATATACCTGATTGTACGGTTATAATGGTAAAGGATAGTAGAAAAGTTATGGCATTGGCTTCGGCAAATTACTATAATAAGCCTGCTGAAAAGATGAAAATAATTGGGGTTACAGGAACTAATGGAAAGACTACATCTACTTTTATGATAAAGTCTATATTAGAAGCAAATGGTTATAAGGTTGGACTTATAGGAACTATAGCCAACTATATAGGCAGCCAAAAGATACCTGCACATAGAACTACACCAGAGTCACTAGAACTTCAAAAGCTATTTAAAGATATGATAGATCAGGGGGTAGATTACTGCGTAATGGAGGTTTCTTCCCACTCTTTATATCTAGATAGAGTTTATGGAATAAAGTTCTCTCAAGCTATATTTACAAATTTAACACAGGATCATCTAGATTTTCATAAAACCTTTGAGAACTACTATAATGCAAAGCTTATTTTATTTAAAAATACTTCTAATTCAATTGTGAATATAGATGATAACTATGGATACAGAGTATATAATGATGCCAAGGGTAACAGCAGGATGTCTTATTCTATAGAAAAGGAAAGTGATGTAAAGGCATCTAATATAATTATGCATTCTAGAGGAATAGAATTTGACGTAACATACAAAGAACAATGTGAGCATATAAATTTAAATATACCAGGTAAGTATAATGTTATGAATGCTCTTGGCAGTATAGGTGCCTGTTTGAATGAAGGAATATGTCTTGAGACTATAAAAAAAGGTCTAGAAGGTATGCTTTGCGTACCGGGCAGATGTGAAATTGTTACCCAAAATTATAACTTAGGGTATGAAGTAATAGTTGATTATGCACATACTCCAGATGGTCTAGAAAATATATTAAAAACTGCTAGAGAATTTACAAAAGGGAGACTTATAAGTGTATTTGGCTGTGGCGGAGATAGAGATAATGCTAAGAGGTCTATAATGGGAAGAATAGGAACGGAATTAAGTGATTTAGCAGTAATCACCTCGGATAATCCTAGGACAGAAGATCCATTGTCAATAATACAGGAAATAAAAAGCGGTATTAATAAAGACAACTTCATTATTATAGAAAATAGAAGAGAGGCCATTAAAAAAGCTATGGAAATGGCAGAAAAAGATGATGTTATTGTGGTAGCTGGAAAAGGACATGAAGATTATCAAGTACTAAAAGATAAAACTATACATTTTGATGAGAGAGAAATTATTGCAGAAATAGTTGGGGAATTAAAAAAATAACTTTATAGCTATTGGAAAGGGGTTGGCAGCTATTGGAAAGAATGACTTATAAAGAAATAGTTGATGCAGTTCAAGGAAAAATAATTTTAAAGGGAGAAAACTTTGAATTTAATGCTGTTAGTACAGATACAAGAAAAATAGAAAAAGGTAATATATTTTTTGCATTAAAAGGCGAAAATTTTAATGGTAATAATTATATAAAAGAGGCTAGTGAAAAAGGTGCGGTTATCTGTATTGTGGATGAAATAAAATACAAAGAAGAAGATATTAATAAAAATACTACAGTTATTAAGGTTGAAGATACAAGAAAGGCATTACTTGATTTAGCGGAATTTTACAGAAGTAAGCTTGATGTTAAAGTAATAGGAATAACTGGATCTACAGGTAAAACATCAACTAAGGATTTGGTAGCAGCTGTTTTAAGTTCTAAATATAAAGTGTTTAAGACTGAAGGGAATTTTAATAATCAAATAGGTCTTCCGCTTATGATATTTAAGTTAGACAATAGCTATGATATTGCGGTTTTAGAAATGGGGATGAATAATTTAAATGAAATTCATACTATGGCAAAGGCAGCAAGACCAGATATAGCGTTAATAACTAATGTAGGAACAGCTCATATAGGAAATCTTGGAAATAGAGAAAATATACTTAAGGCAAAACTTGAAATTACGGATTACTTTAGTAAGAATAACACTTTGATAGTAAACAGCGATAATGATTTGCTAAGTAATATAAAAGAACATAACTTCCGATTAATTAAAACAGCAATAGATAATGAAGGAAACTTCAAAGCAGAAAATATATATTTAGGGGAAGAGTATGTTGAATTTTCAATTAATGAATCAAGTAACATTTTAGATGAAAAGTATCATATAGATGTTCCAGGAAAGCATACAATATCAAATGGTTTATTAGCTATAGTCTGTGGAAAAATTTTAGGACTAAATTATGCAGAAATAACTGACGGATTAAAGAAGCTGCAGACTACAGCTATGAGATTAGACATAATTAAAGGTGAAAAATTTACTATTATAAACGATTGTTATAATGCTAATCCCGATTCTATGAAAGCGGCTATAGATGTACTGAAAAATTTAAAAGCAAAAAGAAAAATTGCAGTTCTTGGTACTATGGGAGAGTTAGGACATAAATCCTTTAATGCTCATACAGATATAGGTAGATATGCCTTTGAAAATGGAGTAGATGTACTTATAACTATTGGAGAATTTAGTAAGGCTTACGAAGAAGGATATAATTGCTTACACAAATTCAAAGCCTTTGGCGATATTGATTCTGCTTCAAAATATCTCTTAGAACAGTGTCTGCAGTATGGAGATGCTATTTTAATAAAAGCTTCAAGAGCCATGAAACTTGAAATAATTGTTGATATACTAAAGAAGAATAACTGTTAAGGAGGTGAAGACGCTCTAAATTTAGAGCGCAAATATAATATGGACAAATTAATTTATTCAGTGTTAGTTGCATTTTTTATATCTATTTTAGCAGGACCTATAATAATACCTGTGCTTCATAAGTTTAAATTTGGACAGAGTATAAGAGAAGAGGGACCAAAAAGTCATCAAAAAAAAGCAGGTACTCCAACTATGGGAGGAATAATATTTATACTTTCCTCATTCATAACAATGTTTTTAATTGTTAGAAAGCTTGGAGATGAGGCTATGGTTGCTTTATATGCATTTGTAGCTTTTGGAATTATAGGCGCTTTAGATGATGGATTAAAGATTTTGCGTAAAAAAAACTTAGGACTTAGAGCTTATCAAAAAATGATTTTGTTATTAATAGTATCAGGTGCCTTTGCTTATTATGCTTCTACTAATATAGGTACTGACATTATAGTACCTTTTATGCATAAAAGCTGGAACTTGGGATTATTATATATTCCGTTTATTGTAATATATTTTACAGCTGTAACTAATGCAGTAAACTTAACTGATGGACTTGATGGATTAGCTACCTCTGTATCATTACTAGTATTGACATTCTTCTCATTAGTAAGTTTTGCTATGGGACATCATACTTTAGCAATTTTTTGTGCAGTTGTTGCTGGTGCACTTTTAGGATTTCTCAGATATAATGCTTTTCCTGCACAAATATTTATGGGAGATACGGGATCACTGGCACTGGGAGGTGCAATAGGTGCTATTGCATTGATATTAAAATTACCATTATTGGTTATAATAGTAGGTGGAATATATGTGATGGAAACATTATCTGTTATTATACAGGTTATATCTTTTAAGTTAACAGGAAGAAGAGTATTTAAAATGAGTCCAATACATCATCATTTTGAGCTGTCAGGCTGGCATGAAACTAAAGTTGTATCAGTGTTTTGTATAATTACAGTCATATTATGTCTTGTTGCTTTTTTATCATTGTAAGATAACGTATAATGTTAGTAAACATAGTCAGGCCGATGGAGTAATTAAGTAGGAGGATTTTATAATGAGTAAACCCAGCAGCAAAATGGGGCCTATAGATTTTGTGTTGTTTTCAACTATAATGCTTTTAGTAGCTATCGGAGTAGTTATGGTTTATAGCGCTAGTTCTTACAGTGCATTTTTTAATCTAAAGGATAGTATGTTTTATTTAAAGAAACAAGGAATAGCAGCTATCATTGGATGTTTTTCTATGTTTATGACAATTAGAATGGATTATCATAAAATAAAGAAATACACAAAGCTAATAATGATAGTTGTTGTTATATTATTGGCAGCTGTTTTCGCCTTCCCACCAGTAAATGGCGCAAGAAGGTGGATAACATTACCTGGTATACATATACAACCCTCTGAAATAGCTAAGTATATTGTAGTTTTATACATGGCTAAAAGCATAGAGACTAAAGGTGAAAAAATTAAAACTTTAAAATATGGTGTTATACCATATCTATTAGTTTCTGGGTTTTATGCTGGTATGGTTTTCTTAGAAAAAAATCTAAGTATTGCCACGGTAATATTGATGGTTACTCTTATTGTACTTTATGTAGCAGGAGCCAAAACCTCTCATATGCTCGGATTAATCGGATTAGTGGCACTGGCAGGGGTAGCGGGCATACTTTTTGAACCTTATAGAATGGCTAGATTTACTAGCTTCTTAGATCCATGGAAGGATCCGAAAGGAGATGGATATCAACTGATACAATCTCTTCTTGCACTGGGATCAGGAGGTATATGGGGAATGGGCCTCGGTAAGTCAAGGCAAAAGTGCTATTACATACCAGAACCTCACAATGATTTTATATTTTCTATCATAGGAGAAGAATTAGGACTTATAGGTTGTACCTTTATTGTTATACTGTTCATTATATTTATATGGAGAGGAATTGTAACTGCAGTAAAAGCTAAAGATACCTATGGAACATTACTAGCTACCGGAATTACATCGGTTATTGCGGTGCAGGCTATAATTAATATAGCGGTTGTTACAGGTTCTATGCCAGTAACTGGAGTCCCACTGCCATTTATAAGCTATGGAGGATCATCTATACTGTTTAATCTTATAGCTGCGGGAGTATTATTAAATATATCACGGCAAAGAGAATATGATTAACATTAAATTATAGCATTGCTTATGGCAATGCTATAATTTACTTTGTAAAAAATAATATAAATTTAATGAATATTTTAATGAAATTAATTTAATGAAGTGTTATTATATATATATGTTATTGTTGAAAATTATTAAGAGAAAAATTTAATATAAATTAAATTTGTTGTAACTTAAAAAATACTGTTAGCAAAACTTTAATTAGTACAGAGATATTTTGATTGTAAGTGTAATATTGTAAGCATTGTATAAACTAATGGTAGCATTAAGGTGGTTAAAATTTATGAGTCAAGCTCTAAATAAGACAAATAATGAATTAATTTTAAAAAGAAGAAAGAGAAAAAAGATAAAAAAACTCTTTATGCTGTTTATTATGTTAGTATCGCTTTTCGCTATACTCTGCCTAAAGCTTTCTTTTTTCAATATAAAAATTATTCAAGTTAACGGAAGTAAAAATATTTCGGACAAAGATATAGTTAATCTTTCTAATATTAGTATTGGAAATAACATCTTTTATATACATACAAACAGCAGTATAAATAATATTTTAAGTAATCCCTATATATATAGTGCATCTATAAAGAAGAGGCTTCCCTCAACCGTAATAATCGATGTAAAAGAAAGAAATGCTGTTTTTTATACTAAGTATGATGATAAATATCTTATAATTGACAAAGATGGTATAGTATTGCAGAAAAAAGACGATATAAAAAATATGAAACTTGTAAGATTAGATGGGTTCGACTATAGTAAGGTTGAAATAGGTAAGCCTATTAAAGATGATGATAAGCGAAAAATAGATGCAGTGACTGTTATAGGTAGTATAATACCTAATAGTACTGCAGTATCAGGTATGACTTCTGTTGATGTAACCAGTTCAATAGACATAAAACTATACTTTGGAGACATGTATATTAGACTTGGAGATGCTGCTAATATAGAGAAAAAAATTAACAAAGCTGTAAATATACTACAGAGAAAAGAATTACAAGGAGCTAAGGGATATATAGATGTAAGCTTTGATGGTAATCCTGTGTTCTTTATTCAAAAATAGGAGGATATATATTAATGCGTAGAGTTAAATCACAGGTCAGTGTAGCAGTAGTATGCGGAATACTTGGGTTTATGCTTGCTTATCAATTTAAAATTCTAATGAAGCAAGATCAAACATTAAGTATTACCAATAAAAATAGCACTGATGTTACTGTAGAAATAGAGCAGTATAAAAAACAAAAACAAGCACTAGAGCAAAAGGTAAACGACCTTCAAAATCAGGTGAAAAACTATGAAAATGCAGTAGCAGGGAAAAGTGATGCTACTAAAAATCTTTTGGAAGAATTAGATAATACTAGAATGATGACTGGACTTACGGATGTAAAGGGGCCTGGTGTAATAATTTATTTAGAACCTAACAATAAACTTTTAGGAAATAATATAGGGGATCAGATAACTGACAAACATTTAGCATATTTAGTTAATGAGTTAAGGTTTGCAGGAGCTGAAGCAATATCAATTAACGATATTAGAATAGTTTCTAGAACTGGTATAAGAACTGCTGGAAACTATATATTAATAAATGACGAAAAAGTTTCTCCATCAAGCAGAATTGTAATACAAGCCATAGGAGATAAAAATTTATTATATAGTGATTTGAGTTTTCCAGAAGTTTTTTCAGATTTCAAAATGTTAAGTGACGTTAAATTTGAAAAATCCGATAACATAGTGATTAAAAAATACAATAAAACTTATAAATTTGAATATGTAAAACCAGTAAAACCAGTAAAACAATAGATTAGAGGTGTATACAAATAATGATAGGATTTATTGGACTTATAATCGGGATAATAGTAGGTGTTATTTGGAATGTTAATATTCCTGATAAGTTTTCTCCCTATATGTCGGTGGCAATATTGGCCTGCCTAGATTCGGTATTTGGTGCCATAAAAGGAAGTCTTGGAAAAAATTTCCAACCAGATATATTTATATCAGGTTTTTTTGGAAATGCAGTTTTAGCTGCAGGTTTAGCTTACTTAGGAGATAAACTAGGGGTACCCATATATCTTGCAGCGGTAATAGTATTTGGGGGAAGAATATTTGACAACTTTGCAACTATTAGAAGATTACTAATTGAGAAGGCTAGAGCTCGTTAATGAGGTGAATTGAATGAAGAATAATGAAGCTAATGCTTTCGTTTTTATAGCTTCTATAATTATAGGTATACTGATATCTACGAATATTGGTTTTACTAGAGATACTGCGACAGTTTTTTTAAGTGCAAAACAATATCAAGATGCATATAACTATAAGAATAAGTTATATGGAGAAATAACAGGACTTATGAATCAATATGATGATTATTATACAAAACTACAAAAGTATAAAAATAATGAAGAAAACCAGTCTCAAATTGTTAGCACTATAAATGATGAATTAAGTGAAAATAATTTAATACTAGGAAAGACAGCTGTAGAAGGTCAAGGTATAACAATACAATTGAGAGATGCACCAATTGAATATATGACTAATACATTAGAAGATCAATTACTCGTTATCCACGATTTAGATATAGTACACGTAATAAATGATTTAAGAAATGCTGGAGCTGAAGCTATTTCTATAAATGGTCAAAGAGTAATAGATAAAACAGAAATATATTGTAGTGGAGCTTTTTTAAGAGTTAACGGCGTAAAGATAGCCGTTCCATTTTCAATTAATGCTATCGGAAACAAAGAGGTTTTGTATAATTATATGATGTCAAACGAAAACTATTTAAAGACTTTAATGATGCGAAAAATTAGAGTTGACGTTAGAGAAGTGGATAACACAAAAATACCTGCATATATAGGTGATGAAAAAATTAAGTTTATGATAAGAAAATAGTAAATATAAATTATAATATATGTCAGAACTTCTAATATAATATTTAAATTTAATTAAAATATTAATTAATTTTTGAAGGAATTTTAACTTTTATGAAGAATACTTATATTTATATGAAGAATACTTATATTTATATAATATAAATTACATTTACACACTAGGAGGAGACGGTTAAATTGTCAATTGGGGAAAATATATATGAATTAAGAAAAAAAATTCCACAGCATGTTACATTAGTGGCAGTTTCAAAGACAAAGTCCGTCAAAGAGATTGAAGATGCATATAATGCTGATGTTAGAGACTTTGGTGAGAACAAAGTTCAAGAACTCACAGCTAAGTATGATGAACTACCAAAAGATATAAGATGGCATCTAATAGGTCATTTGCAAAGGAATAAAGTGAAATATATAGTGGGAAAAGTGCATCTTATACATTCTTTGGATAGTATAAGACTCCTTGACGAAATTGAAAGACACTATAAGGAACAAGGACTAATAGCACAAGTATTAATTCAAATAAATATAGGAAAAGAAGAAAATAAAACTGGAATTTATATTGAAAATTTAGAAGATTTACTTGAAGCTTGTGAAAATTGCAGTAATATACAGGTAAAGGGTCTTATGACTGTTATACCTAAAGGTGATGAAGAAAGTTGCAGATACTATTTTAAACAAATGAAAAATTTATTTAATAAATTATGTGAAAGAAAATTTAAAAATGTTAAAATGGAATTCTTATCTATGGGAATGACTGGTGACTACAGCATAGCTATTGAAGAAGGAGCAAATGTAGTAAGAATAGGAGAAGGCATATTTGGGAAAAGAATGTATAATAATAAATAGGAGGTAATTTAGATGGCAGGAAAAGTACTAACAAAAATGATGGAATTTTTAGGATTAGAAGATGATTTAGATGAAGATATAGAAGAAACTGAAGCAAAAAAAGATACTAATGAGTCAAATGAAGTGGAGCCAGTTATATCTAGCTCGAAGAGACAAAATAAAGTTGTAAACCTACATACACATACAACTATATCAGCTAAGGTTAAAATTGTTAAACCAACAACTTATGAAGAAGCAGCGGACATTTGCGATGAACTTAAAAACAGGAAAATTGTTGTAATTAATACAACTGGATTAGAGACAAAAATAGCACAGAGACTACTTGATTTTATGGGAGGCGCAAGCTATGCACTAGGTGGAGACCTAGAAGAAATAGAAAAAGGTGTATACATATTATCACCAGCTAACGTTGAGGTTAGTAATGACTTAAAAAGTGAGCTTACAGGTAAAGGAATTTTTAGTTGGAGTAAGTAATATTGGAGGATAGTATGATAAGTAGTACTTTAAGGGTTGCAATATCTTTACTTTTTAGATTTATAGAAGCAGCTATATTGATTGAGGTAATTCTTTCATGGGTTATGCCAGGAAAAAGAAATACTTTTATTGATTTGCTGCGTGTGTTTACAGAGCCTTTTATGGCTCCAGGAAGAAAAATTCAAGAGAAGCTTATACCTGGTCTAATGATTGACTTTTCTCCTATTATAGCCTTATTTATATTAGATATTTTACAGAGGATTGTATTCAGTATTATTTGATATGAATAAAAAAGATTTTCTAAATAGGATGAATTCTATAGAGAATAGTATAGCTTCTAGTATTTATGATAAAATTGCTTTAGCACAGAAAACTAATAAAGTAATTTATTCAGGAGAATTTTATACTCCTAATATATGGATGCCATTAGAAAGCATGCAAAATAACTTAGGTATAGGTATTTATACTTATGGAATTTTTGAAGATGCAGAAAGAAAAATAGTAGCTTTTTCTTATAATGAGGTATGGGACTATCCAATAGACTTGGTTATGATAAAATGCAGTTCGAAATTTAATAAGCTATATCATAAAGATTATTTAGGTTCTGTAATGGCATTAGGAATTAAGAGGGAAAAATTAGGTGATTTAATATTAAAAGAAGATAAATGTTATCTTGCTGCAAGTGCAGAAATAAGTACATATATTAAATATAATTTAACTAGCGTAGGAAAATCCACTTGTTCTGTAGATATTTTAGATAGAGAATTTAATGAAATTCCTCTATATAATTTTGAATCCATTGTTGTTAATGTTTCTTCACTTAGAGTTGATTGTGTTGTTAGTTCTTTATGTAATATATCAAGGACTAAAGCTGAAGATTTAATTAGGCAGGGTAAAGTACTTATAAATTATTCTGAAGTCCTAAGAAAAGATAAAATATTAAAGAACGACTCTGTAATGACCATAAGAGGCTATGGAAAATTTAAAGTAATAGAAGAAGCTGGATGGACTGGAAGCGGAAGAATGAAAATCATTGTAAAAAAATTTGTTTAATTTGAGGTGTTCACAATGAGAATAACGGCTATGGAAATAACTAGTAAAGAGTTTAAAAAAGCTATTAGAGGCTATAATGCAGATGAAGTAGATGAGTTTCTAGATAGAATAGCCGAAAATTATGAAGCTCTTTACAAAGAAAATTCATCACTGAAAGAAAAACTATCCAATATAGAAGAGAGAATGAATCATTACAATAAAATGGAAAGCACAATTCAAAATACATTATTATTAGCACAAAATGCTTCGGAACAAGCAAGAGAAAATGCTAAAAAAGAAAGTGAGCTAATTCTTAAAAATGCAAACGAAGCTGCTCAAAGAATAATAGATAAAGCACATAGCGATGTAATACAAATTAATGATGAATTTGAAAGAACAAAACAAGAATTTTGTAAATTTAAAACTAAGTTTAGAAGTTTTATGGAATCTCAGTTAGAGATGTTCGATGATATGGAGAAAGAATTTATAAAAAATTACAACATTGGGTACGAAGTAAATGAAAATAGAAACCTACCAATAAAGGAAAAAGAGATAGAGATAGTATCTAGTGATAATACAATAGATACAACTGATAACTTGGAGGGAAACATTTTTACAAACGAAAATGAATTAGAAGAAATTAAAAACTTTTTTGTAAATGATTAAAAATCCCACTCCTTTGAGTGAGATTTTTTATTTTAATATAAAGTTGACAATCAACAATCATTTATGTAATGTATTAATCAGGTAAGTAAAAGTGATGGAAAAAATAACATAATATATAAATATTTTTAGGAGGTAGTATAATGATAATCGGAATTATAGGTGCTATGGATGAGGAGTTAGCAATTTTATTAAAGGATATGGAAATAGAAAGTACAAAAGTTAAAGCTAATATGAATTTTAATTATGGTAAGGTATATAATCAAAATGTAGTTGTAGTTAGAAGTGGAATAGGTAAGGTAAATGCTGCTGTATGTACTCAAATATTAGTAGATGATTTTAATGTAGATAAAGTAATAAATGTAGGTATAGCTGGCGGAATAGGAAAAGATGTTTATCCAGGAGATATAGTAGTAGCTGATAGCCTTGTACAACATGACATGGATACATCAGCTTTGGGAGATGAAATTGGACAAATACCAAGACTGGATACATATGATTTTAAATGTGAAATAAGTCTCGTTAACAGAGCTAAAGCAGCATGTGAAAATATAGAAGAACACAAAAGCTTTGTAGGAAGAATAGTTACTGGTGATCAATTTATTTGTAATACTGAAAAAATAAAATGGTTAAACGAAAAATTTTCAGCACTTGCTTGTGAAATGGAAGGTGGAAGTATTGCACAAGTCTGCTACTTAAATAGCATTCCTTTTGTTGTTATAAGATCTATATCAGATAATGCAAATAATGGAGCTCATATGGACTATGAAAAGTTTGCACCTATAGCTATTAAAAATTCAACAGAAATTTTAAAAGACATGCTTACAAATATGTAAGTGATATATAAACATGCTGGAAATTTAACTTATACGACCGGATATATTACCATGTTTCGTCACGTTAAATATTTTTAATTAGTCTAAAGCTTAAAT